>MHEL01000159.1:0-4758 GCA_001803815.1 Nitrospirae bacterium RBG_19FT_COMBO_42_15
ATTATCTTCACGGCCTTATAAAAGAGGCGATTGACGCGGAATTCTATAATATTGATATTGACGCCTCTACAACCGTTGACCTCTCAAAACCAACAGTAAAGGAGCAGCAGAAGCCTAATTATACAATAACCGCAGCTCTTACAAACTATATAAGAGAGATTGAGCCTAAAGGCGTCACAGTATCAGTAGGCGGAGAGATTGGCGAGATAGGAAAGAGCAACAGCACAGTAGAAGAGCTAAAGGCATTTCTTGACGGCTTTGGTGAAACAGCAAATAAAAATCAGCCGGGGCTTAGCAAGATAAGCGTCCAGACAGGGACATCTCACGGGGGTGTAGTGCTTCCTGACGGCACACTTGCGCAGATAAAGATAGATTTTGATACGCTAAAAAAGCTTTCTGATGCAGCAAGGGATAAATACGGCCTTTCAGGCGCTGTTCAGCACGGCGCTTCTACCCTTCCTGAATCAGCCTTTGGAAAATTTGTAGAGTCCGGATGCTCTGAGGTTCATCTTGCCACAGGTTTTCAGAATATCATTTATGACAGCGCTTACATGCCTTCTGATTTCAAATCAGAGGTTTATGAATTTCTAAAAAAGGAATTTTCAAAAGAGAAAAAAGAGGGGCAGACAGAAGAGCAGTTTATTTACAACACAAGGAAAAAGGGATTTGGTTCACTCAAAAAGAGATGGTGGGAGCTTCCAAATGAAGTAAAGGCAGGAATTGCGGCAGAGCTTGAAGAAAGATTCGGCCTCCTCTTTGAAAAGCTGAATGTGGTTAATACAAAAGACATTGTTAACAAGTCAGTCGGCAAAAACATTATAAAAAAGGAGATTCCAGATACTGTAAGGAGAATGATATGAAAGAGAGATTGGCAATCGTAGTCGGCGGCGGCCCTGCGCCGGGCATTAATGGCGTGATAAGCGCTGCAACAATAGCGGCCGTCAATGAAGGCAAAGAGGTTATTCGAATACTTGAGGGATTCAAGTGGCTTTCAAAGGGAAGTAAAGATAAAGTAAAGGCGCTTGCAATAGATGATGTAACAAGGATACATTCAACAGGAGGCAGCATATTAAGGACGTCAAGGGAAAATCCCACAAAAGACCCAAAGAAGATGCAGAATGTCTTAACAGCGCTAAATGAACTTGGAATTAAATATCTGCTTACAATAGGCGGTGATGATACTGCCTATAGCGCCAGCGTTGTGGAAAAGGAGGCTAAGGGCAGGATTGCAGTTGCCCATGTTCCAAAGACAATAGACAATGACCTCCCTTTGCCAGGCGGAATGCCGACATTCGGGTTTGAGACTGCAAGGCATCTTGGCGTAAGGCTTGTGCAGAACCTGATGGAGGATGCAAAGACAACAGGCAGGTGGTATTTTGTAATTGCCATGGGAAGAACAGCAGGGCATCTTGCGCTCGGCATGGGCAAGGCAGCAGGCGCAACATTGACTTTGATTGCAGAGGAGTTTCCAGACGGAAAGATATCATTGCAGCAGGTATGCGGCATACTTGAGGCTGCAATCATAAAGAGGCTCGCATCTGGTAAAAATCATGGTGTTGCTGTGATAGCAGAGGGTATTGCAGAGAGGCTCAACCCAGACGAGTTAGAAATACTAAAAGATATTGAAAGGGATGAGCATGGCCATATAAAACTTGCTGAAATCCCATTTGAAAAGATACTCAGGGAAAGGGTTAAGGCGTCATTTGATAAAAGGGGCATCAAGGTAAATATCATCGGCAAGTCCATTGGTTATGAGCTGAGGGCGGAGCCGCCTATACCCTTTGATGCTGAATACACAAGGAACCTTGGATATGGAGGCGTAAGATTTCTTTTGAATGGCGGCTCAGGCGCAATGATAATATACGATGGAGGCCGCTTAACGCCAATCCAGTTTAAGGATATGATAGACCCAAAAACAGGAAAGACAAGGATAAGGCTTGTAGATATAAAATCCGAATCCTATACTATTGCAAAAAAATACATGATAAGGCTTGAAAAAGAAGACCTTGAAGATAAAAACATCAAATCACTTGCAGAGGCAGGGAAAATGACAGCGGAGGAATTTAGGAAGAGGTTTTCGGATATTGTGTAATTTCACTTATTTCGTTTTTCCTCATATTACACTGCTATTTGTAAATCTATAAAGTCATAGCTTACCAATGGCTTTACTTCTCTTTTTGATTCTTGCTTTTCTACAAGGCCTATTTGTCCTAAATATTTTACATCATCAGCTACATTTTTAATATCCCTCTTTGCTATTCTTGCAAGCTCTTGAAGACTTTTAGGGTGCCTCCCCTTTATTAAGCGCAAGAGTTCGAGTCGCTTTGGCGTTAAGGCCTTCCTGAATGCCTCAAGACTGGTAAAGTATACGCCTTTTTCCTTCTTTACCTTCTCCCCTCGCTCAATGGCCTCTCCTGTCTTTACAAAGTCCTGTAATGCTTCCTTTACGCTTTTTATTCCAATTTTAACCCTTTTTGCCTTCACAGCTTGCCCTCCTTATATTTTTCAATATCACTATAAAAATCTTCTGCCAATTTTCTCAGGCTGAGAAAGTTATAATGCTCTGTTTTCTCCCTTACATGCTTATGATCTCCCTTACCTTCTGCATTATCATAACCAATTGCCCTGTTATCTTCTATTATATAGACAAGGGAATATTTATAACCGTGTGGTTTATCTTCTGTAGGCTCTGGCAATCTCCATATCTTAATCTCAATTGTATTTCCAAGCTCATCTGTAATCTTCTCATGCTTGATTATTTCTGCCTTCATCTTTTGGTATTATATGCCAATAGAACAAAATTGTCAAATAAAAGATATTATAAATAGTATGGTAGGTAAATTAGGAATAATTACAGGATTTTTCTTGGTGGAGCTGAGCGGGATCGAACCGCTGACCTCCTCGTTGCGAACGAGGCGCTCTCCCAACTGAGCTACAGCCCCACTGGTAATTTTTTAAATTCTACTATTATTTTAAGAAATTAACAATAGAATTCTAAAAAATGCGCGTGTATTTTTTATTTATCTATTACCTCTCTAATCTTTTTTAAAAGATCTGAAGGCGAGACAGGTTTGGAAATAAAGTTTAATCCCATTTCAAAGATGTCTTCTCTCTTTATAATATCCTCAGTATATCCGCTAATAAATATAGTTTTTACATCAGACTTTATATTTTTTATCTTGTTATACGCCTCTCTGCCGTTTTTCTTAGGCATTATTACATCAAGCATTATCAGGTTTATCTTATCCTTATTTTCCATAAATCTGTCTACTGCGTCAGCGCCGTCAACAGCCTCTATAACCTTATAGCCGAATTCCTCAAGAACGGTTTTTACAAGCCTTCTGACCTCTAACTCATCCTCTGCAAGGAGTATCGTCTCAGTGCCGCCTTTAGGAACAGCCTCCTTTTTTATTTCAGTAGATTCAATGGTTGATTCAATTATCGGGAGATATATGTTGAATGTTGTGCCTTTACCTGATTCGCTGTTTACATCTATATAGCCGTTATGCTGCCTGATTATTCCATAAACAATTGAAAGCCCAAGTCCTGTGCCTTTCCCAGCCTCCTTTGTTGTAAAGAAGGGCTCAAATATCCTCTCCTTAGTTGTCTCATCCATACCAATGCCTGTGTCTGAAACAGATAAGAGGACATAGGCGCCGGATTTTCCATAACCGTATGTCCCTACAAATGCCTCATCAAGATGCATAATCTCTGTTTTTATAAATACAGTCCCTCCCTTTGACATAGCATCTCTGGCATTTGCCACAAGATTCAACAGAACCTGCTCTATCTGCCCGGTATCAGCCATTATTATTGTCCCTTTATCTGTAAGCGCTGTCTTTAACTCAACATTTTCTGTAATAACCCTTTGCAGGAGCTTTTCAATGCCGCTTATAATATCATTCAGGAGCGCAGGCCTAATATTGATTATCCTTTTTCTGCTGAATGATAGAAGGCTGTTAGTCATATTAGCTGCCTTGTCTGCTGCTGAAATTATATTCTGAAGATAAGAGTTTGACTGTGCATCCTTATCATTTTCAAGCTTCATTTGAAGCAGGCTGCTAAAGCCTAATATTGCAGTAAGAAAGTTGTTAAAATCATGCGCAATCCCGCCTGTAAGTTCTCCTATCGCCTCCATTTTTTGCGCATGCCTTAACTGCTCCTCAAGCCGCCTTTCATTTGTAACATCCCTCTTCACTGCAACATAATATGCAGGCCTCCCTTTGGAATCAGATACTGTTGAGATATTCGTCTCTTCTTCAAATAGCGTCCCATCCTTGCGTTTATTGATAAGAATGCCTGACCATGAACCTCTGCTTTTAAGCGCAAACCAAAGTTTACTGTAATATTCTGAACTATGTTTTTCGCTTTTGAGGATATTTGGTTTTTTACCGATCGCCTGTGCTGCTGAATAACCTGTATTTCGCTCAAAGGCAGGATTGACATAAACAATGGTTCCATCAAGGTCAGTTATGACAACGCAATCTGTTGATTGTGCCACTGCTGCACTCAGAAGTGAATGCCCCTCTTCCGCCTTTTTCCATTCTGTAATGTCCTGAACCGTTCCAGACATCTTAACCGGCTTTCCCTGTTCATCAAAGACCACCTCAGCCTGCTCATGAACAATCCTCTCACCGCCTTCTGGCAAAACAATCCGATGGTGAATACTATATGGCTTTCTATCATATAATGACTCATTTACAGCCTTTTTTACTGATTCCATGTCGTCAGGATGGACAAAACCCAAAAATGCCTCGT
>MHEL01000159.1:4770-5477 GCA_001803815.1 Nitrospirae bacterium RBG_19FT_COMBO_42_15
ATTCCTGTGGTTTTGCGCCAAATATGCGGTATATCTCATCAGACCAGTATAGCCTATTATTTACTATATCCAAATCCCAGTTTCCAAGACGTGCAATCCTCTGCGCATTAGCAAGGCTTTTTGTCTTTTCTTTTAATTCCTGCTCAATCCTTTTTCTTTCTGTGATATCTGTAGATATACCGCAAGTGGCATAGGGTTTGCCGGATGATCCGTGCAATAGAAATTTAAGCGAGATATAAGTATGTATTCCATCATCATGAAGTGCAGTCTCCTCAAACTCTATAGGAGCACCGGTTTCAACAACCTTGTTATCATTTGCCCTATAGACATCAGCCATCTCTTTAGGAAACATATCATAGTCAGTCTTCCCTATCATATCTTCCCTTTTAACATGAAAAAGGGTCTCGTATCTGCGATTAACCAAAATATAACGACCGCTCAAGTCCTTTACATAAATAACCGCTGTTGAATTATCCGTAATAGCCTTTAATCTTTCCTCGCTGCTGCAAAGGGCGTCTTCTAATTGCCTGTGTTCAGACTCATTATGTTCTAACTGCGCGATACGGTCTTTGAGGTTTTTTACTTCTTCAAGCATCTGCTCTTTTGTTTTATTTATATCTTTAATAATAGTCCTCTATAGATATAATAATTACTAAAAATCTATTCTATTCAATTATTAATTTTATCAAAAAAGTCTATTATGTCAA
>MHEL01000160.1:0-4879 GCA_001803815.1 Nitrospirae bacterium RBG_19FT_COMBO_42_15
CATGATTAGACTGCTCTTTAATATCAATACTCAAGCTGTCTTCTCCCTATTTGCCCCGTTAGAAAGTACAGCGATGCCCACTCTTATCTAAAGGGCTTTGCTTTTTGAAGGAGGGAAGTTTAATATAAAACCTGCATCCCTTAAAATTTGTGGATATATTTTATATCAGAAATGTTATACTCTGCAAGTTAATCTTCTAAGATTTAGATAATAAGATTTTCTTGCATTTTGGGGGTTAAGGAAGTTGTACAGTTGAAGTAACAAAATAATAATAATTAAATATAAGTCCTGATAAATATCTTCCTAACCCTTTTTTAGCAAACTGATAAAAATATCCACTTATTCTTCAAAGAGCATATTGTATATTCATATATTCTAATTATCTTATAAACCTTTGTCAACTAATTTTTACAAAAAATTTACTTTTCCTTAACTCATAGTTAAACAAGTCAAAAAATCCTTAAGATATTGAGGAGTTTGAATCATGGCTTATACATAAGATCAGGATGTATATGGTAGGTATATGGAATTTTATTCTTCCAGCCGTTTATATTTTTGGGCCCTGTAGGCCCTGTTTTTTTATTATCGTGGCCTTTAACAAAACTTGATTTACCTTCAAAGCCACCTACTATGTTATAAATGTTTTTAAACCCGGCCTTTGCAAGCGCATTGGCAGCTCCGACACTCCTCCATGCGCTCCTGCATATAAGCAGGATTGTGTCATCCTCTTTAAATCTCTTTTTAGCATTTTTTACAAATTGCAATTCTGTTACCTGTATCTCCTTTCTGCCGAGAGAAGGATTCCCAAAGTCTGACACTGGGAATGGAATGTTGTAAGCCATCTCTGGGTGGCCAACGAGGATATATTCATCAACTGTCCTGACATCAACCAAAAATATTCTTTTATCGCCTGATGTGAGCATCTTATATGCATCTTCAGGCGCGATATCGTGGTCAGATTTAATGCACTTTCCTAAGATGCTCTTTTTAACACACTTGCCGTAAAGATGCTCACCGTGCTCTGTATGATGGGCAAAAACAACAGGAGAGAAAAACAGAAAAGTTAGACTAATAGTTAAGATGTAGAACATAATCATTTCTTTTTTAAATCTATTTTCTTTTTGTATAATGTATAAACAGACTTTTCAGTTGCTTTTAGCGCCTCTTTTATCAATTCTTTATTATATGCGCTGCCTTCTTTTAAAATAGACTTATAAAATTCATTATAAAATTTATCAGGATAAACCTTCGCCTCTATTATAAATCTGTCTGCGTCTTTATGCAAAATATTTTTGTACTCAAAGTTAAAAGAGCCTTTTGGAGGTATTCGGGTGTCAAAATGCTCCTGCTCAAGGTTTAATGAAATTTTTCTGCCGATATAGGATTCTTTTATGCTATCCTTTATCGTCTTCCCTTTGCTGTCAAGCATAAAGCCTCTTATCACTATTAATGGTGTAGCGTATGTTGGAAAGTAGTGGCCTGCGCCTGTGTTTGTTATCTTTAGCCTGACCTTAATTTTATCATTGCTGATTTTGTCAATTATAAGCTCAAAGGTAGCCCCTTTACTTGCCATCTCAGGGTCGTGTATGCCTCTGAAGAGGTGCTGCCTGTCAGGCATATGGCACTTCTGGCAGGTAATATTATTTCTGCTGTACTCGCTCGCCTTCCATTCTTTATATGTATTTGTTAAAACCTTCCCATTGAGTTCATATCCCTCATCCATCTGGTGACATGCTGCACAAAACTCTGCCTTTTCAAAAAAATCCTTCTCTACAAAACCATTATGGCCATCTTGACCCTTGACCCTTGACCCTTGACCCTGCCGCAACGGCGGTCCATAGACCTTCCCTTCCCTCAAGTGGCAGACAGGGCAGGAAACGCCTGAAAGTTTCAGTTTACTATCAAAGGACGGATTTTTGATATATTTGCTTGACCCTTGGTGTGAACCGCTCTGGTTCATACCTTGCCCCTTGCCCCTTGCCCCTATCTTTACTTCTGCCTGTTCTGTCAATGGCGCATGACAGAAATAACATGAGGCGGCAAATTCAGGGTTATGGTCGGGATTCAACTGCCCCATTAAACCAGGACTCATGGCCCTGCTGTGCAAAGAACCATTCCATGCGTCAAACTGCGGTTTATGGCAGATTCCGCAATTTTCTGGATAAAGAGGGAATTCAGGATGTTGAGGCAAAATCGGCCTCTGCCAATAATTATCAACAGAGGCCAGACTTATAAGAGGAGTAAGAAAAATAAAAAGGTTTATTATTGCTAAGAGGTGATATTTTTTGGTTGAATACATATTTGACTTATATCACAAGCTTAGCATAATGTAAACCCTGTTTAAGCTGTAAGAATTTCTCTTTAAATTACTTCTTCTTGCCGCAGGGATTTTTCACTGCACAGGGATTTACAGCCCCTCCCTCTTCCTTTGCATTTGCCTGAGCGTAAGCAGCAAGGGCTGTTATTTCAACTGAGTTCCCTGGAAGCGGCTTTCCCTTCATTGGATTCAGCAGGCAGAAGTTTATCATCTGGTCAAGTGTAAGTATGTCATCTGCCATTTTGATATACTTTGGAAACGGTGCCTTCTTTAAACCCTTACCCTCAGCATGGCAGGTTGCGCAGGCTGCCCCGGATGTCCCAAGCTTTTTATCATTCCATAATTTATTGCCCATTTCCATAAGCTTTGCGCTGTCTTTGATACCTGCCTTTCTTATCGGCTTTGGCTTCTCAGCGCAAGGATTCTTTGCTGCACATGGATTTTTAACAGCACAAGGGTTCTTTTTTGCAGCGCATGGGTTCTTCGCTGCACATGGGTTCTTCTCAGCAGCCTGAGCCCCTTCTCCAAAAAACCCTGCCATTATTAATGGTAATGCCAATAAAACTGTTAAAAAGAACCTTTTAAAATTTTTATACATGTTTTACCCTCCTTTTATTTTGAACGATTTTATCATTAATCTCTTAAACTCGTCAACTTCATTAATTTCTGATTTTCTTATGCAGGCGTAAATCTCCTGAGGATAAAGCCCTTGTAGTATATCATTAGATCTGTATACGCCAGAATGCCCATGATAATTAAAAGGAGGCCAAAGACAATTATAAAGATTCTCTTGTTATTATTTATCCATTTTACATAGGTCAGGACAGCGGCAAATGCCATCCCAACAATAAATAGGGCTGTTGAAAGTCCTAAGGAATAGAAGACGAGCAAAAGCGTCCCTTCCTCCACAGTAGATGCATTCCCTGTATAGGTAAGGATGATAGCGAGTGTTGGTGTTATGCATGGCATATAGATTGTTGCAAAGGAGATGCCAAGAAGAAAACCTCCAACCTTATACACCATATTATAATTAACACACACACCTCCTATATTCATGTTATCAGGCATCTTCAAAAGCCCCATTATAAGAATGCCCATTAATCCAACCTCTACACCGGCAAATTGACGGATGAGGCCAAGATGGGTAATAAGAAATGCGCTGATAGTATATGCAGAGGCGCCGAGTGTTACAAAGGCTATTGTAAACCCAAGAAGAGCCAATGCCGATGGTAATGCAATATATTTTAAGGTAGATAGGATATTATTCTTTCTTTCTTTAAGCGCAAGACCCCACACATAGGCAAAATAAAATGGACTGAACTGTAATATGCAGAAAAACCAGATTGAGAAGAAGGCAGTAAAGCCGCCGGCAAAGGCGCTGAATATGCCTATCTTTTCTGACTGAGGCATAATAGAGCTGCTGGCAGTGACTATTGATGATAAAAAAAAGGATAGGTTTTCCATAATAATTTATTGCTTGTAATAATTCTTGTCCACCACGATTGTGTCATTCCTGCGAAAGCAGGAATCCATGGTTCGACAGGCTCACCATGCATCCTGAGCTTGTCGAATGGCTGGATTCCCGCTAAACTTGTCCCCAAAAACCTCTATTGGGGAAACATGCGGGAATGACAAGACCTTTAAGCCTCATAACAGCCTGTTCAACGGCTCTGACAGAGTCTGATATGTCTTTATCTGGCCGACATATTTTCCGCCAATCTTTCCATCCTTTGTAATAAATATTGTTGTTGGCGTAGTGACTATGCCATATAGGTCAGCCGCCTTGCTTTTCAAATCAAATGCCATTGGGAATGAGGGTTTTTCCTGCTGGATGAATTTTTTTAATTCTGACTCTGTATCCTGAATGCCGACGCCAAGAAATTTAACGCCCTTTTCTCCATATTCTTTATATGCCTGCTCCATAAAGGGCATGGAATTGTGCGAGCATGGACACCACTCTGCCCAAAAGAAGAGAACAACAGCCGCCCCTTTATAGCCTTCAAGCCTCCACTGGCTTCCATCAATAAGTTCTATGTTAAAAGGTTTTGCTGTCTGGCCTATGGTGATTGATACTGCCTGAGGTTTATAATTATAGATAGCCAGTAAGATAAGGCCAATGGCTGCTAAAAGTATAATCTTGCTTGCATTCATTTTCTCTCATTCCTTAAACATGCCTTTTGGCGGAGTAAATTTAATAGAAAACCCCTCATCCTTTTTCAAGGCGCCGAGCTTTGATACATCAATCTTAACTATCTGATTGTTTACAGCCTCAGTAAGCCAAATATTGCCGTTAGAATCTGCGGCAATATCAATCGGCTTGCTGTCTTTCATCGGCATATCAAACTCTGCAAAGGTTGCAGAGGAAGGAGTAAATCTTACCACCCTTCTGCCATACCTTTCGCAAAACCATATTGCGCCGTTCTTGTCAGATACAAGGCCTTCAACAACGCCTCTGCTCGGCAGCGGGTAATCCTTAAAGCTCTCTGATGAAGGGGTAAATTTTATCAGCTTAAAATCCCTCTTGCTTGTAAACCAGATATTGCCGCTTTTGTCTATAGTAAG
>MHEL01000160.1:4901-7216 GCA_001803815.1 Nitrospirae bacterium RBG_19FT_COMBO_42_15
AATGGGATGATATATTCCTTAATCTTTGCTGTTGAAGGAGAAAGCCTTCCAAGCTTGTTTCCCTGCGCCTCAATAAACCATACAGCGCCGGATGAATCAATCCCAATGCCTACAGGCTGGCTTTGCTCAGTAGGAATATCATGTTCCTTAAAGGTTTTTTTGCGCGGGTCAAAAACAGCTATTTTATTGCCTGCAAATTCTGTAAACCATACATTGCCTTTTTTATCAATAGCTATCCTTGTCGGCTCGGCCTTTTTGGTTGGGATTTCATACTCATCAAATTTGCCTGACTGTGGGTTGAATCTCCCAATCTGATTTGCGCCAGACTCAACAAACCATATATTGCCGCTTGGGTCTATTGTAATATCATAAGGGTTTGCGCCCTGTGTCGGCACCTCATATTCCTTAAAATAAGCTGCCTTAGTAAATATAGCGAGTTTGTTTGTCCTATATTGTGTAAACCAGACACTCCCCTTTGAATCTACAGCAATACCGCCGGGGTAGCTGTGCTTTGTCGGCACCTCATAAAAATGAAATGCAGAGTCAGCGTCTTGCTTCAGTTCTTCTGCTGAAACAGAGGCAACATGGAAGAATAAAAGGAATAAGAAAGAAAGGAATACTGCTAACTTCATAGTTTCTTGTTTGCTTTTCTAAAAGACATTAAAAGATAAGACAACAAAATAGTTATTGCGATAACGCTTATTATGATTATTATAACAAATTGTGCGCTAAATTTCTTCTCAGGATTACTCTGCATGCCGCCCTCAGAGGCCTTTGACGGTACAGATGCTAAGCCTGCAATATATCCAATCTTGCTCGCCTCCCTATCTGACTCCACATACCAGATATCCCCTGACAGGCTGATTGCAATGCCAATAGGCCGGCTCTGCATAGTAGGTATTTCATATTCCCTAAATATTGCGCTCGCAGGGTCAAAAACACCGATCTTATTGCCCTTATTCTCTGTGAACCAAACCCTGTCGTATTTATCAATCACAAGACCTATAGGCACGCTGGATGATGTTGGCACAACTGCCTCATCAAATCTTTTCATCTGCGGCGAATACATGCCGAGCTTATTTGCGCTTGCGCTTAATTCAGTAAACCACACATTCCCCTTTGAATCAACAGCAATGTCATAGGGGTTTGCTGACGGCGTGAGGATGTTGTATTCGCTGATCTTGCCTGTCTGTGATTCTAACATTCCAATCTTATTTGTATCCGATAGCGTAAACCAGACATTATCCTTCTGGTCAACTGCAATCCCTGCAGGCTTGCTGTTTGATGTTGGTATGCTGTATTCCTTAAACGAAGATGCCGATGAATTAAACCTTCCAATCTTATTTGCATTGCGCTCTGTAAACCACACATTGTCTTTAGAGTCAATTGCAATGCCATAGGGGCCTGAATTTGGAGTGGGTATATCATGCTCGGAAAACTCCTCTTTTTCCGGCGAAAATCTCCCTATCTTATTTCCCAGCATCTCAGCAAACCAGATATTTCCCTTAGAATCAATCGCGATGCCAGCAAGGCTTCCAACAGAGGATACTGAGAAACCGCCGGTAAAGGCCTTTTTCTCTGTCTCTGAAAATTCCCACCTTCTCGCACCCACCCCCTTTGCCGATGGTATTGGATGTTCTGAAAATTTTGCGGTCTTGGGATCAAATCTGCCGAGTGCATCGTTCCCCTGCTCTGTGAACCACACAATGCCGTTTTTATCAACCGCAATCTTAAATGGCTGAGAATATGGCGTGGGAATTGAAAATTCATTGAATAATTTATCTGTTTTAGCAGCAGGAGCCGCAACCTTTTTCTGCTCCTGTCCATGATCCTCTGTAGCTGCAAAAAGGGGTGCGTTGTCATTGAAAAATGAAAATTGTAAAATGAAAAATATAAAAGTTAAGATTATTTTACCCATAAACATATTTCCAAATTTGAGTTTTAAGTTTTGCATTGAGCCGATGCGTTTTTCTACTGTAGTGTCTCATAAATAGCTTAACGCTTTTTGTCATTCCTGCATGTCTCTGGCAGGAATCCAGTCCTTCGACAAGCTCAGGATGCATGGTGAGCCTGTCGAACCATGGATTCCCGCTCAAAAACACTGCGGGAATGACATACCAGAAGTGCAAAAAACAGTTACGAAGCCGTCGCTACCATGTAAATGTCGGCTCATACATATGCCTCATCTGCCAATTAGCATCCTTATAGCTTTCTGCAGCGCCGTGAACCACAGTCATATCTTTGCCGACTGTTTTTCCTGCCTTAAACTTTCCTACCTGAATCTGCCTCTGGCGGTTTACCCTGTAAAACTCCCC
>MHEL01000161.1 GCA_001803815.1 Nitrospirae bacterium RBG_19FT_COMBO_42_15
AGCGGGATTTAATCTTATTCCGCACCCTCTTTAAGTCTTTCAGGCTGAACTGGTCAGAATAGACTGGTCCACCATTGCTATCGTAGTAGTATCCCGGCGTTTTAGCAATCACTTCCTTCAGCGGTGAATACTTTTCCACCCTCAATTTCTGAAAACCTATTGTGTCTAAATGAAGCTCCTTTGCAAAATCAGCGATATAGACCATCTCATCTTCTGTCTCGCCAATGTTGCCGTATATAAAATAGCCATGAATGTAAAAGTTGTACTTATTTAGTACCTTAAATGCCTCCCTGATCTTCTGCTGGGTGAATCCCTTCTGCAGCTGCTCTAAAATTCTGTCATGAGGTGATTCTATGCCCATTAAAAATAACTTAAAACCTGCCTTTTCAGCCTTTTCCAAAAGCACTGGATGGTTTGCAATTTCTATTCTGGTTTGAACAGTGAATATCTTTTTTATATTGTTTTCAATTATAAGGTCGCACAGCTTCTCGCTTCTTTTTGGATTGGTAAAAAAATTATCGTCAGAAAAGAGCACCACATCAGCAGTAATGGTTTTCAATTCTTCAATCACAGATTCAAGCGACCTTTCTGCATATGCCCTTTTCTGTCCAAGGGGATTTAGACTGAATGTGCAAAACTTGCAATGATAAGGGCAGCCCCTGGTAGTGAGGATTGTATCAAAGGTCAAATTTGTCAGTTTTATGCCATGTACAACTAAGTGATAGTTATTCTTTCTTAAACTTCTATCCGGGAAGGAAATGCTGTTGACATCAACGAGTGGTCTATTATTATTATGAACTATTTTGCCGTTCTCTCTATAAGAAATGCCGAGGATATCCTTATACGGCGCACCGCTGACTATTTCCTTAATTGTCACATCACCTTCACCGCGTACAATAACATCAATAGTTGGGCATCTGTTGAATAGATGTTCCACTTCTTCAGTAGCCTTATACCCCCCTACGACCACTGGAATATCATCAGGCAGTTTACAGATTAGCTCGCAAATCTCTTTAAAATTAAAGTTCCATGTGATGCTGATGCATATAAGGTCAATCTCTTTCCTGATAAACTCATTTAGATTATTTATATCCTGAAATTCCTTTTCATGCCTCAAATCCATGAGGGTTATTTTTCCCACAAGGTTTTTCATACTCGTTGCAATATATTCAATTCCAGTCGGAGGGAAAAGCCCGGCCGCAGATGTAGAGTCTTTGTAATAAGGATTTAAGGCAAGGACATGATTATATTTCATAAAATTCAGATTATCATTGATTATACTCAAAGTCAATTCAAAATTAGATTTCCCCTAATGAGGCTTCCAAACCTACACAAACGCCTTTATTCCCAGAATGTTTCCTGCAATAATCAGCTTTTGGATTTCAGATGTTCCTTCATAAATAGTCGCAACCTTTGCATCGCGGTAATATCTCTCAAGTGGATATTCATTGGAATAGCCATAGGCGCCGTGTATCTGTATTGCCTCTGATGCTGCATTTACTGCTGCCTCTGAGGCATAGAGCTTTGCCATTGAGGTCTCTGTTGTATTCCTGATGCCTTTATTTTTTAAATGCCCTGCCCTGTAAACTAAAAGCCTTGCAGCATCAAGGTCAACAGCCATCTTTGCAATCTTTTCCTGAATCAGTTGAAAAGAGCCGATGGGTTTTCCAAACTGCTGCCTCTGTTTTGCATACTTCACACATGCATCAAGACATCCCTGAATAATACCTACACTTCCTGCTGCAACACTGTATCTGCCATTGTCTAAGGCAAACATGGCAATTTTAAAACCGTCGCCAGCCTGACCAAGCAAGTTTTCCTTAGACACTCTGCAATCAGCAAACACAAGCTCGCCAGTATCAGATGAACGAAGGCCGAGCTTTCCAGTAATCTTATTTGCTGTAAATCCCTTTGTCCCCTTTTCTATCAAAAAAGCTGCAATGCCTTTATGTTTTTTTGATTTATCTATTTGTGCAAAAACAATGGCAATATCAGCAACTGTGCCGTTTGATATCCATATCTTTGTCCCATTGATAAACCACTCATTATTTTTTAAAACAGCAGTGGTAGACTGGTTCCCTGCATCAGAGCCTGCGTCCGGCTCTGTTAAGCCAAAGCAGCCGAGCATCTCGACTTTGCATAACTTTGAAAGGTATTTTTTCTTCTGTTCTTCAGTTCCCCATTTCAGGATTGTAAGCTCAACAAGGGAAATCTGAACAGAGAGTGTTGTGCGGAGTGAAGAACAGCCTCTGCCAATCTCTTCTGTAATAATGGCATGGCTGATATAATCAAGGCCAGCGCCGCCATATTCAACAGGAATCGGCCCTCCAAGAAGGCCTAACGGCGCCATTTTTTGAAGTAATTCTCGTGGAAACCTTTCCTTTAAATCATTCTCTCTTGCAGCAGGGCTGACCTCTTTGTCAACAAAATCCCTTACAGTATCTTTTATCATCTGCTGTTCAGAAGAAAGGTCAAAGTCCATAGGCGGGATTTTCCTGCTGCGCACGGCAGCAAAGGGCTAAGATGCTCAGCCTTTTTTAGAATCGTAATTATAAAAGAGAAAATATAATATTATTGAGCCAAGGGCAATATATTTATAAATCTCATCGCCTTTTAAAAACCATAGAAGAAGGCCTATAGCCCCGATTCCAGTGCTTGTCCAGCTGATTATTTTAATAACATTAGACGGAAGTTTCTTTACAAATTTCCCTGCAAAAATCATAATAAAAATAAGCAATACAAAAAAGGCTATATAAACGATTGTAATGTTCATGATTGTGATATTAATCTAAAAAGTATTCGGCTGTCAAGGGATTTATTTCTTTACTCATACCTCAGCGACTCTATCGGGTCAAGTAATGATGCCTTGCGCGCAGGGTATATGCCAAAGAAGATGCCGACTGCCATTGAAAAGAAGAAGGCAAGAAGCACAGACCAGAGGGTCACCTGTGTCGGGAGATAAAATGGAAGAAAAAATGGTATTATTACTGAGAGCCCTGCCCCAAGTATTATTCCGATAATACCGCCGACTATGCTTAATGTAATTGACTCAATCAGAAATTGAACAAGTATATCCTTGTGCCTTGCGCCAATAGCCTTTCTTATCCCAATCTCCCTTGTCCTCTCCCTTACTGATACAAGCATTATGTTCATTATGCCGATGCCGCCGACAACCAATGATATGCCTGCAATGCCGGCGAGCACGCCTGTCATAATGGTTAATATGGTCTGCATGGTTGATAGGATATCGCTCTGGCTTGTAATTGTAAAATCCTCTTTGTTGCTGTGCCTCTTTATCAGCAGCTCCTTTATCTCAGCTATTGCGGCGTTAAGATTTTCAGGCCTCTTTACAGATGAGATTATCTCAAACAGCTTGTCCGTATCAAAAAGCTCCTCTGCGCTTGTAACAGGGATAAAAACAACATCATCAAAGTCCATGCCGAGGCTCACCCCTTTCGATCCCATGATGCCTACTACCCTGTATCTCGATTCGCCGACAGTTACTAATTTCCCCAGCGCATTTTCATGCCCGAATAGCTCCTTCTTTGTCGTTTTTCCCATAGCAATTACCTTTTTTTTGGTATCAATATCCACTTGCGTAACAAAAGAGCCTGATTCAATTTTTAATATCCTAAGATTCAGGTATTCAGGTGTTATGCCGATTACAGTGGTATCCCTGCTAAGGTTGCTATATTTTACGTTTGCTGTGCCCAATATAACAGGCACTGCCTCTTTTAGATATTGGGACCTTCTTTTTAAGAAGAGGGCGTCATCATAGGATAATTTTCTGACTGTGCCGACAGAATGGGGTCTGAAACCGCCTTTGGTGTCTACCTTGCCGGGTGTGATGATTAAAAGGTTTGAGCCGAGGCCTGTAAGTTCAGTCTCAATGTATTTTCTCGCGCCCTCTCCAACTGACACAAGGAGGATAACAGCAGTAACGCCGATTATCACGCCCAGCATTGTTAGTGAAGAGCGGACCTTGTTTGCCATAAGGGCCTCAATAGAGACCCTGAATGTTTCATTTATATTCATACCTTTAAAGCAGATAGAGAGTTACGGTGGGCATTTTTTTCATCCTTTACAATAGCGCCGTCTTTTATATGTATTATCCTTTTTGAAAACCTTGCGATATTCGGCTCATGTGTCACAAGGATTATTGTAACGCCCTTCTCCTCGTTAAGGTGCTGAAGTATAGCCATTATCTGCTCGCCTGATTTGCTGTCAAGGTTTCCTGTGGGCTCATCCGCGAGTATTATGCCGGGGTTGTTCACAAGCGCCCTTGCAATGGCAACCCTCTGCTGCTGGCCGCCTGAAAGCTCGGTTGGTTTGTGATCTATCCTGTTTTCAAGACCCACTGCCTTCATTGCATCAAGCGACCTCTTGCGCCATTCCTCAGCAGGCAGACCGCTGTAGATTAATGGAAGCTCAACATTTTTTATTGCAGAAAACCTCGGCAGGAGATTAAAGGACTGGAATATGAAACCTATCTTTTCATTCCTTATCCTTGCAAGCTCATCATCAGAGAGATCGCTTACCTCTTTATTGAATAGTTTATATGAGCCTGATGTCGGCCTGTCAAGACAGCCAATGATGCTCATTAATGTGGACTTCCCTGAACCGGAAGGCCCCATGAGCGATATAAACTCGCCATCACTGACGGACAGAGAGACGCCGCGCAGGGCATCTATTGACTGATCGCCCATCCTGTATGTTTTCTTAATGTCTTTGACTATTATCATATATTTTCAGCCTTTACCCTCACACCATCCTTAAGCCCTTCAGTATCAGGCTCAGTAATAATCATATCGCCTTCCTCAAGCCCTTTTTTTATCTCAGTAAAGCTCCAGTTAGACAAGCCTATCTCTATCTCTCCAAGGAGCGCCCTGCTATCCCTTATTATGTAGACCCGTTTTTTCCCCTCCCTCTCCATGATAGCCTGCGTAGGTATGGAGATAACATTGGCTGCTATATCTGTCAGGACTTCTATATCTGCTGACATCCCTGCCTTTAAAAGAGGCTTATTTCTTTCAAATCTTACCCTCACTTCAAATGTCCTCGTCTCCTGCTTTAATCCTGCAACAATAGGCGATATTTTATATATAACGCCGTTGAAGGATTTGCCCTGATACGCGTCGAGGGTTATATTTACTGCCTGATTTAGCCTTAACCGCGCTACATCAACCTCATCTATAGTGGCGGAGACATAGAGTCTCTCTGGGTCAATTATTTCAAGAAGCGGCGCGCCGACTATAACTAATTCACCCTTTTCAACATGCTTCTTTGCAATTATACCATTAAACGGCGCTTTTATAATTGAATATCCCTGAAGGGTTGATAGTTCTTTAATGGCTGAGTCGTAATTTGTTTTTGCTATATCATAAATCTTTTGCGCTGCATCCAAATCCTGCTGTGAAATAATTCCGTCATTAAAAAGCCCTTTCAGCCTCTTTAAATTTCTCTCAGCATCAATAAAGGTAGCCTTTAATTCATCAATCCTGTTTTGTATCTTTACC
>MHEL01000162.1:0-229 GCA_001803815.1 Nitrospirae bacterium RBG_19FT_COMBO_42_15
TATTTTTCCATCCATCATTTAAAGGCTGACGGCGGAGTTATGATTACCGGCAGCCATAATCCCCCTGAGTTTAATGGTTTTAAACTTGCCATTGGAAAAGAGACTATCTATGGTGATAAGATACAGGAAGTAAGAAGGATAATTGAAGGCGGTAAGTTTGAGAAAGGTAAAGGGACTGTATCTGAATATAATATAGTTCAGGATTATCTGAATCATTTGAAAAATAATT
>MHEL01000162.1:242-3643 GCA_001803815.1 Nitrospirae bacterium RBG_19FT_COMBO_42_15
TAAATCTAAGAGACCTTTAAAGATAGTTATTGACTGCGGCAATGGAACAGCAGGCATTGCTGCTCCGGCAATCTTAAAGTCGCTCGGCTGTGATGTGACAGATCTCTTCTGCGATTTAGATGGCAATTTCCCGAATCACCATCCTGACCCAACTGTTCCAAAGAATCTTGAGATGCTGATTAGGAAGGTAAAAGAAATAGGCGCAGATTTTGGCGCTGCCTATGATGGTGATGCAGACAGGATAGGTGTTGTGGATGAAAAGGGAGAGATAATCTGGGGCGACAAACTCATGATTATCTTTTCCAGAGATATATTAAAGAAAAAGCCGGGTGCGACCTTCATATCAGAGGTTAAATGTTCGCAGACCATGTATGATGATATTGCCAAAAATGGCGGCAATGCAATAATGTGGAAGACAGGCCATTCCCTGATAAAGGCAAAGATGAAAGAGACAGGCGCTCTGCTTGCCGGAGAGATGAGCGGGCATATTTTTTTTGCTGACAGATACCTTGGCTATGACGACGCAATATACGCTACATGCAGGCTTGCAGAGATAGCGGCTAATAGCGGAAAGAAAGTCTCTGAATTATTGGCAGATGTGCCAAAGACCTATTCAACACCAGAGATAAGAATAGACTGTCCTGATGAAAAAAAGTTTCAGATTGTTGAGGCAGCAAAGGAGAGATTCAAAAAGGAATATAAGATTATTGATGTGGATGGGGTGAGGATTTTGTTTAATGACGGCTGGGGCCTTATCAGGGCATCAAATACGCAGCCTGTGCTTGTTATGCGCTTTGAGGCTAATTCAGAAAAGAGATTAAAAGAGATAAAGGATTTTGTAGAGGCAGAGCTAAATAAATGCCAAACCTTGTTGCAATAATACCTGCCCGCGGAGGCTCTAAGGGCATAAAGAAAAAGAATATCCAGCCTCTGCTGGGGGAACCTTTAATATGCTTTTCTATAGAATCAGCATTAGAGTCATCTTATATCAAGGATGTCTTTGTTTCAACAGACTCAAATGAGATTAAAGGTATTGCAAAAGGATATAATAAGGTCAAGATAATAGACAGGCCAGCAGATTTGGCATTAGACGCCACGCCGACAGAGCCTGTGTTGATTCATGCGCTTGACTGCATCAAAAAGGATTACAACAGCCTTCCTGATTATGTTATACTCTTACAGCCTACATCTCCATACAGAAAGAAGGGCACAATTGACAGGTGCATAGAGAAGATTTTAGAGACTAAGGCAGATTCTCTTCTGACAGTTTGCGAGAATCACAGTTTTTTCTGGAAATATGCAAATGGCGAGGCTGCTGCATTATATGATTATAAGAATCGGCCAAGAAGGCAGGATATAAAATCAGAAGACAGATGGTACAGGGAGAACGGCTCGGTTTATATTACAAAAACAGACCTTTTATTAAAAGAAAAAAACCGCCTCGGCGGCAAAATTGAGATGTTTATAATGAGTGAAGAAGAATCAATAGAAATAGATTCATTATACGAGCTTCAGTTGCTTGATATAATAATGAGAAAAGATGGATACAAAGGTTAAGACAATTAAGATTGGCAGCAGGATTATTGGAGAGGTGCATCCCTGCTTTATAATTGCCGAGATAGGGGTCAATCATAACGGCAGCATGAAGACTGCCAAAAAACTTATTGATATGGCAGTAGAGGCAGGCGCTGACTGCGTTAAATTCCAGATGAGGAATCTGGATGCGCTTTATAAAAAAGACGCGCTTGAGAATACAATAGGCGAAGACCTCTCTGTTCAATATACAATCTCCCTTTTGAGAAAGTTTCATCTCACGACTGAGCAGATGAAGGAGCTGTCTGAATATTCTGCGCAAAAGGGCATAATGTTTATGTGCACCCCATGGGATAAGCCGAGTGTTGATGAGCTTGAAAGGATAAATGTCCCTGCTTATAAGGCAGCGTCTGCTGATATGACAAATCTTGACCTTCTTGACTATATTGCAAAGACAGGCAAGCCTATAATGGTTTCAACAGGCATGTCAACTATAAGTGAGATTGAAAAGACAGTGGGTTTTTTAAAAGAGAGAAATGTAGACTTTGCCCTTCTTCACTGCAACAGCACATATCCTGCGCCATTCAAGGATATAAATCTGAGATTTATGGTTGAACTAAAGAAATACGGCGTGCCTGTCGGGTATTCAGGCCATGAAAGGGGCATTGCTGTTTCTGCTGCTGCAGTAGCATTAGGCGCATGCATAATTGAAAAGCATTTTACATTAGACAGGACAATGGAGGGTCCTGACCATGCAGCGAGCCTTGAATTCTCAGGCCTGCAAAAGCTTGTAAGGGATATAAGGAATATTGAGCTTGCAATGGGGACTAATCACAGGTGGCTTACCCAGGGCGAGAAGCTGAACAGGGAGAACCTTGCAAAGAGCCTTGTTGCTGCAGTTGATATTAAAAAGGGCGAGGCTATAACTGCAAAAAGGATAACAGTTAAAAGCCCGGGAAGAGGAATTTCACCTCAGCGGATCAATGAATTGACAGGCAAAAAGGCAAACAGGGATATCAAGGCAGACGACTATTTTATAGAATCTGATTTAACAAATAATGCAGGATATTTTCATAAATACGAATTTAGAAGAAAATGGGGGCTTGTGGTAAGGTATTTTGATATTGACGATGTTATAAGAAAAAGCTCACCGCATTTTTTTGAGTTTCACTTAAGCTATGATGATGTAGAGCATGATTTTAAGATTAAGGATTATAAACAGGGCATTATTGTTCATGCGCCTGAGCTTTTCAGAAATGACAATCTCCTTGATTTGTGCACTTCAAACGAGGAGAAGAGGAGGCTCTCAATAAATAATCTTCAAAAGGTTATAGATGTAACACATAAACTAAAAAAACATTTTTCTGCTAAAGATATGGTCTATATAGTCGCCCATGTCGGCGGTTTTAGCATGGATGAGCCGATATCTGATAAAAGAGGTTTTTATGAAAACCTTGAAAAATCCCTTAAAGAATTAAAAGAGGGCGATACAGAGATTATTATAGAAAACATGCCTCCGCTTCCATGGCTCTTTGGAGGCCAGAGGCATCATAATATTTTTGTTTCGCCTGATGAGATTGCAGAATTTTGCGAGAAGAGCAAAAGAAAAATCTGCTTTGATTCATCCCATGCTGTTCTTGCATGCAATCACCTGAATATCTCATTTTATGAATTTATCAAAAAGGTGAAGCCATACATAGCCCATCTTCATATATCAGACGGCGCAGGCGTGGACGGCGAGGGACTGCAGATAGGCGAAGGCGAAATTGATTTTAACGGGCTTTTTGATATATTAAACGGATGTAATGCCGCCTTTGTCCCTGAGATATGGCAGGGACACAAGTTTGGCGGAGAGGGTTTCTGGCTTG
>MHEL01000162.1:3701-5581 GCA_001803815.1 Nitrospirae bacterium RBG_19FT_COMBO_42_15
TAAAGATAAAAAAATACTTGTTACAGGCGCAGACGGTTTTATCGGCAGCCACCTTGTTGAGGCCCTTTTAAACGAGGGCTGCAGTGTCAAGGCATTTGTCTTTTATAATTCCTTTAACACATGGGGATGGCTTGATACACTGTCTAAGGAAAAATTAAAGGATGTAGAGATATTCTCAGGCGATGTAAGGGATGCAAATGGCGTAAGAACAGCAGCCAAGGGCATAGATGTTATCTTTCATCTTGCAGCGCTGATTGGCATCCCATTTTCCTATCATTCCCCTGACTCGTATATAGATACAAATATAAAGGGTACACTGAACATCCTTCAGGCATCAAGAGACCTGAATATAGAGAGGGTTGTAGTCACATCAACATCCGAGGTATATGGAACTGCCCAGTATGTTCCTATAGATGAGAAACACCCGTTTCAGGGACAGTCTCCTTATTCAGCATCCAAGATAGGCGCTGATAGGATTGCTGAATCCTTTTATCGTTCCTTTGGGACGCCTGTTTTAATTGCAAGACCCTTTAACACCTATGGACCTCGTCAGTCAGCAAGGGCAGTAATACCAACAATAATTACCCAGCTTTTGAGTGGCAGCAAAGAGGTTAAACTCGGCTCAATCCTTCCCACACGGGATTTAAATTATGTGCAGGATATCTGCAGAGGGTTCATTTCTTTAGGAAGCTGTGATGAGGCTGTTGGGAGAGAGGTGAATATTGGTTCAGGGCAGGAGATATCCATTGGAGACCTTGCAAATACTATTATTTCAATCATAAATCCTGCGGCAAAGATAGTATCAGAGGATTTGAGAAAGAGGCCTGAAAAGAGTGAGGTAGAAAGATTAATTTGCAATAATAGTTTGATTCATAAGCTTACAGGCTGGAAGCCGGAGATATCATTAAATGACGGTCTTGTAAAGACAATAGAGTGGTTTAAGAAGGCAGAGAATTGCAGTAAATACAAATGGGATATCTATAATGTCTGAGACAGCAGTAAAAAATATAATTGCCCTGTCAGAGCCTGAGATATCAGGGAATGAGTGGAAGTACATGAAGGAGTGTCTTGATACAGGCTGGGTTTCATCTGCCGGGAGCTATGTATCGCGATTTGAAGAGATGGTTGCGGATTATGTAGGCGCTAAACATGCTGTGGCTGCTGTTAATGGCACATCTGCACTCCATATAAGCCTTTTGACCTGCGATGTTAAGCCTGATGATGAAGTAATTGTGCCGACCCTTACCTTTATAGCGCCTGTCAATACTGTCAGATATTGCAATGCTGTGCCTGTATTTATGGACTGCGAACCTGAAACGCTCTGCATTGATGTCCAGAAGATCTCTGACTTTATATCAAGCAAGTGCGAGCAGAGGAGGGATGGATATACATATAATAAAGAGACAGGAAGAAGGGTAAAGGCAGTAATCCCTGTTCATATATTCGGCCATCCTGTTGATATGGATCCGCTCCTTGAGGTATGTAAAAGAAATAATATAGATATCATTGAAGATGCGACAGAGAGTCTTGGTTCTGAATACAAAAGACGCAGGACAGGGTCGTTCGGAAGGTTCGGCTGTTTTTCATTTAATGGGAACAAGATTGTCACCACAGGCGGCGGAGGCATGATTGTTACCAGTGACGATGGCATAGCTAAAAGGGCAAGGCATTTAACAACTCAGGCCAAGAAGGACCCATTTGAATATGACCATGATGAGATTGGCTACAACTACAGGCTTACCAATATACAGGCAGCTATGGGTGTTGCCCAGATGGAAAGGCTGAATGAATTTGTTGAGACCAAAAGGAGAAACGCTGTTTTATACAGAGAGCTGCTTTCAGATATTAATGATATCCGCTTTTTATGGGAAAAGTCATGG
>MHEL01000162.1:5667-5956 GCA_001803815.1 Nitrospirae bacterium RBG_19FT_COMBO_42_15
TCAGGTTAGGCCTGTCTGGAAGCTGATACATACATTGCCCATGTACAAAGATTGCCAGGCCTATGAGATTCAGAATGCAATTCAGATTTATGAAACCTGTTTGAATCTTCCGTGCAGCGTTGGGCTGAAGAAAAAACAGATAGAATTTGTTTCAGAGAATATACATTATTATTTTTCAAAATAGACTATGAAAAAAATAATCCTGTTAGGCGGTGGAGGACATGCAAGGGTCTTGATAGACCTGATAAGGGGATGCAATGAATATGATATTGCCGGGATATTAGACCCG
>MHEL01000162.1:5975-7671 GCA_001803815.1 Nitrospirae bacterium RBG_19FT_COMBO_42_15
AGGTTTCGGGTATCAGTGTATTAGGCAGTGATGATATGCTTTCAGAGTTGTTTACCAAAGGGATTAAAAATATATGTATTGCTGTAGGAAGCATTAAGGATAATAATAAAAGATGGATGCTCTATGATAAGGTTAAACAGTCGGGGTATTCTGTTCCTGCCTTAATCCATCCAGAGGCAGTTGTTGCAAAGGATTTACAATTTTCCGAAGGCGTCCAGATAATGGCAGGCGCAGTTATTCAGATAGGAAGCTCAATAGGCGAGAATACCATTATAAACACAGGCGCTGTAGTTGACCATGATAATAAAGTTGGCAGGCATGTTCATATATGCCCTGGCGCTGTTGTATCAGGCGGGTGTATTATTGATGACAGCGCCTTTATAGGCGCAGGCGCAACAGTAATACAGGGGATAAGGATCGGTAAAAACGCAATTGTTGCTGCAGGCTCAGTGGTAATCAATGATGTACCTGATAATTCAACCGTAATTGGGGTGCCAGCGAAATGAGAACATTTATAATTGCAGAGGCAGGCGTTAATCATAACGGCAATATGGATACAGCCATTAAACTTATTGATATGGCAAAAAAGGCAGGCGCAGACGCAATAAAATTTCAGACCTTTAAATCTGAAAGGCTTGTTACCCGTTCAACCCCTAAGGCAAAATATCAGAAAGCAAATACAGGCTCAGGAGAATCCCAGCTTGAGATGCTAAAAAGGCTTGAGCTGACTTCTGACAATTTTAAAAGACTTTTTTCTTATTGCAGGAAAAAGAATATAATCTTTATGTCCACGCCCTTTGATGAAAAGAGTGCGGATATGCTGGACAGACTCGGGATGGGTATTTTTAAGATACCATCAGGCGAGATTACAAATAAGCCTCTTATACAGCACATTGCTGGCAAGAATAAACCTGTAATCCTTTCAACAGGTATGTCATATTTAAGTGAAGTTGAAAAGGCTGTCAGATGGATTTATGAGATATGGAATAAATCAGGATTTAATCAGCAATTGACACTTTTACATTGTGTGTCAGATTATCCAGCTCATGCGGCAGATATAAATCTTTATGCAATGAATACATTGAAGACAGCCTTTGGCCTTTCAGTTGGATATTCTGATCATACCCTTGGGATTGAGGTTCCCATTGCAGCAGTTGCTATTGGTGCAAAGGTGATAGAGAAACATTTTACCCTTGACAAAAATATGAAGGGGCCTGACCACAAGGCATCCCTTGAACCAGATGAATTAAAGGCAATGGTAAAGGCAATACGAAATGTAGAAAAGGCAATGGGTGATGGGATAAAGAGGCCGACAGAGAAAGAGGATGAGACAAGGATTATTGCACGGAGGAGCCTTGTTGCAAAGAGGGATTTAAAGAAGGGTGATGTTATCAACTCTGGCGATATTATTATAAAGAGGCCAGGCAGCGGCATCCTCCCGGAGTTTAAAGAGACAATTAGAGGTATGAAGGCGAGCAAAAATATAATTGCTGATTCAGTAATTAAATGGGGAGATCTTAAAGATGCGTAAGATTGCTGTGCTTACAGGTACAAGGGCTGAATACGGGCTCCTTTACTGGATTATCAAGGCTATTCATAAAAACCCTGAACTTGAACTCCAGCTTATAGCAACAGGCACGCATCTTTCTCCTGAATTTGGAATGACTATAAAAGAGATTGAGAAGGATGGATTCCC
>MHEL01000162.1:7752-9153 GCA_001803815.1 Nitrospirae bacterium RBG_19FT_COMBO_42_15
TTTTGCAAAGGCGTATGAATGCCTCAGGCCTGATATCCTCCTTGTTCTTGGAGACAGGTTTGAGGTCCTTTCAGCAGTTTCTGCAGCAATTCCTTTTAAAATTCCAGTTGCACATATTCATGGCGGAGAAGCCACAGAAGGCGCTATGGATGAGCTGTTTCGCCATGCCATAACAAAGATGAGCCATATACATTTTCCTGCAGCCTCAGTATATGCAGACAGGATAATTCAAATGGGTGAACATCCTGATTCCGTATTTTGCTTTGGCGCGCCGGGTTTGGATAACCTTTATAAAATGAAATTGCTGAATAGAATACAATTGGCAAAGAGATTAGGGATACCGGCTGAAATGCCGTGGGGAGTGGTCACATATCATCCGGCAACACTTGAAAAAAACAGCGCCGGAATACAGATAAGAGCAATCTTATCGGCATTGGACAGGTTTCCGGAGATATGCTGGATTTTTACTTTGCCAAATGCAGATATGGGAAGCAGGGTAATAATTAAGAGTATTGAAGATTATGTTAAGAAAAATTCCGGGAGAACCTTTTTGTTCAGTTCACTCGGCCAGTTGAAATATTTGTCGTTAATGAAGAATTCTGTTGTTATGGCCGGTAATTCTTCGTCTGGAATCATCGAGGCTCCTTCATTTAAGCTGCCTGTTGTAAATATAGGCAGCAGGCAAATGGGAAGGATTAGGGCAAAGAATATAATTGATGTGCCTCTGAGCGGAGAAAATAGAATAGCAGCTGCTATAAATAAAGCCCTTTCCGGGAAATTCAGAAGGTCGTTAAAAGGTTTGAAAAATCCATATGGTAATGGCAGTGTGAGTAAAAGGGTAGTTAATGTGCTGAAAAAAATCTCATTGACAGATAAATGCAGGAAGCATTTTTATGATTTATAAGGCTTAATTTTATGGATAAGACCAAATTTAAATCTTTACTGATAGCTGCTGATACAAGCCTTAAGCAGGCCATGCAGAAACTCAATGATACAGCGGAGAAGATACTTTTTATCGTTGATGAAAATCTTAGGCTCCTGGGAACGGTGACCGACGGAGATATTCGCAGGGGCATAATAGCAGGCACTAAATTTACCGATACCGTTGAAAAGGTAATGCATAAGGGTTTTACCGCAGTGACCCTGAATCAATCATATACAGAGGAAAATATCAAAAGGTTAATGCTCGAGACTAAACTCGAGCAAATTCCTGTATTGGATGATACGGGAGTGATAGTAGATGTCATCCTGTGGACTAATATCCTGGAGGAAAAGAGCCGGTTAAACCCAGGTCATCTTATTCAGAATCAGGTTGTAATAATGGCAGGGGGAAAAGGGACGAGGCTGGATCCGTTCACAAAAATACTTCCCAAACCCCTAATCCCGATACATAATAAGCCT
>MHEL01000163.1 GCA_001803815.1 Nitrospirae bacterium RBG_19FT_COMBO_42_15
AAGGAAAGGCAGGATAGAGCTTGCAGAAGGCGGCACGCTCTTTTTAGATGAGATTGGAGATCTTCCGCTTTCCCTGCAGGTAAAGCTCCTGAGATTTCTTCAGGACCATAAGATTGAAAGGGTCGGCGGCAGGGAGGCCATAGATGTTGATGTTAGGATTATTGCAGCAACAAACAAAGATGTTAAAAAGCTTGTTGCAGACGGGTTGTTCAGAGAGGACTTATATTACAGGCTTGCTGTAGTAACAGTTGACCTGCCGTCTTTAAGAGAGAGAGGCGAGGATATAATTCTGTTAGCAAAGACATTTTTACAAAAATTTGCAGATATCAGAAAGGGCGCAAAATCGTTGAGTAATGAGGCAATAGACGCCATAAATAGATATGAATGGCCCGGCAATGTGCGGGAGCTGGAAAACAAGATACGAAGGGCAATAACCTTTGCTGAAGGCAAGGAGATTAGTTCTGCGGATTTGGGGTTTGAAGCAGGGGAGAAGGCAAGTCAACCACTTGACTTGAAAAAAGCGAAAGAAGAAGTTGAAAAGAGAATTATCAATACAGCTATCTTAAAACACAAGGGGAATATAAGCAGGGCTGCTGAGGAGCTTGGTTTGACGCGTCCGACGCTTCATCATTTGATTAAAAAATACAATATTACAAAATAAAAAAGGGCGGCTTTTATGGCCGCCCTTTTATTGGTTAATCTCTAAATAAAAAACTTAAATAAAAAACCTTCTTGAAGCCCACAAGCCAACAAGCCCGCTTCCTAAAAGAAGAAGTGAAGATGGTTCTGGAACCGCTGTGCTTTGAGCATCATGAGAAAAAGGGGCAAACTGGGTTACATCAACATCTAAACCCTTTAGCTTGGTATTATAGAGGTCAAAGTGAAGAACATAGTTTGGGTCTAATAAGGATGTATCTATTGTGAATGCAGCGTAATACATACCTCTACCTGACATAGAAATTGACCCACCGGATATTGCCCTGTTCTGAGTATTATATGGATTAATCTGGTTTGCTGAATTAAAGCTAAATCCAAATTCTGAAAAATAGGTTGGGAATATTCCATGCTTTGGCAAATCCCCTTGGTCCCAGCCCTGTAACCTTGCTATATCCTCTAAAGGCGGCACACCATAGGTCATATCGCCTGTAGCGTTTATAGTAGTTCCATTAAAATTAAACGAACCGATGTCAGCGCCGGCTTTACCCACCTTTGGAGCAATTGCAGCAGAGATAAAATAGGTATCTGTTATAGTATTACAGAAGTTTGGTCTTAAGTATGCATAAAGCGTGAAGGTATTTCCTGTGGCAACTATGGTTTGAGTAGAATTGTCGTATGTTCCGCCTGCAATATCAAGCTGAAGTGTTGGTACTGCGTGGCTTCCTGCAGCGCTAAAGAAGATAAGCCCTGTGATAAGTAAAAAACTAATGAGTAATGTTTTTAATCTTATAAACCTCATCGTAAATTCTCCTTTAAGTAAGTAGTATTGCAAAACTTATGCCAATTTATCAAGCATACTTGTCTATTTCCAACCCCCTGAAAAATAAAAAAAATCAATAAGGGGGAAAATTTATGTTTTAATAATAATATTTAAAATTGTAAAATAATTAGACACGCTTTTAATCATTAATAAAATTGTTCTTAGAAATGACTAATTTCACTTAATGTTTCAATAAGTTATAGATCTGTGGCTAAAAATCGGAGATGTAAAGAAATCTGACACTTGTTTAATATTTTTAATACATATCCACATCCTTTTAGAACATCTTGATTTGCAAGGCATTTTTCATATTATATAGACCAAAATTTAATTAACACTGTCAATATCTTTTATACCTTCTTTCTGATTATAGATAGACTCAGGCATAATATTAATTTTAAAATAGCCTGATAAATCAGTAGGTTATAGTGAACAGAACTGTTGATTGATATGGATGGCATATTATTTGCAACAATATTTAACAAGAAAAATAATGATAACAAGAATTCAATATAGAGAGGAGGTGAGTGGATGAAGATTTTAAATAAAATAATTAAGAAAGTGATTTTATTGCTTGCATTAGTAATACTTATGCCAGCATCAGCATGGGCAATCTCTTTAACAACTTATGGTACTCCGATAATTGCCATTGACGGTAACACAGATTCAAATGTAACAGTTGATATTCTGAGTGTAGGAGGCACATCAACTCATACCTTAGGCTATTTTTTAAATGGCGGTTCAACATTTAATTCATTAGGTTCAATAAGCACACAGACATTTAATGGAGGAAATATAATAGATTTTGCCCTCTATGATGGCACAAGGTATTATACACTTTCCGGGGATGCTGCAGATTCTACATATAGTGTAACAATGGGATGGGCTAATCAGGTAACCATTGGTTCGTCTCAGCAGCCTGCAAATTGGACAGCCCCATATTTCTCCAATGTAAATATTTCATGGATTATTGGAGGAGTGGATATAAATGGAGGAAGTACGACAGGAGTAAATACAAATCAATATGCATTTAATCTTGTCAATAATGGGAATGACGGCGTTGCCCCTGTCCCAGAACCCTCTACACTTCTTCTCCTTGGCTCAGGCCTTCTTGGTTTTGGGTTCTTTGCAAGGAAAATGATGAAGGGATAAAAAACGAGTTGTTAGTTATTAATTATCATTGATCAGTAAAAAGCATTAATTCTAAAGAAACGCCCAATGGTTTTAATACCAGCGGGCGTTTTTCTTTTTTTGTTTGACACTATGTGATTACTACAATATAATCAGGCTGTTTTTTATTCTGTCTTTCAAAAATTCTCAAAAGATGTATTAATCATTAAAATGGGTTTGCTATGATAAGGGTGTTTAAAGGTTTCAATCCAATTGCAATAATCCTATCCATGTTAATATTTGCCTCCTTGTCTGCCTGCACCTTTAATCCTGAGAAAAAGGCTGCAAAACATATGCAGAGAGGTCAGGAGTATCTTAACTCTGCCCAGTACAAAGAGGCTTCAATTGAGTTTAAAAATGTTATCCAGATAGACCCAAAGAATGCACAGGGGCATTATCACCTTGGGCTTGCATACCTCAAGCTCGGCGGTCCTACCTATCTAAAGCTTGCCTTTGAAGAGCTTAACAAGGCTGTTGAATTTGACCCAAATCTCATGGATGCTCAGTTGAAGATTGGTGAGTTTTATTTTCTTTCTCGTGATTTTGATAAGGCTATGGAAAGGGCAGATTTTATCCTGAAGAAAGAGGCAAATAATATTGATGCGAAGATACTCTTGGCAACTATTTATGCAGGGAAAAAGGATTTTAAAAAGGCCATTCCAATAATGGAAGAGGCGCTTAAGGCTAATCCTGATTTTATTAAATCTTATATGGCAATGGCAGGCATATACCTTGCAAGCAATGATTCTGCCTCTGCTGAAAGGATATATAAAAAGGCCATTGCAGTTAAGAGCGATGCTATTGAGCCGCGCACAGCCCTTGCAAGCCTCTATCTTAAACAAGGAAAGGCATTAGATGGAGAGAGCGAATTAAAAAAGGCAATTGAGATTAAGCCAGACAGCCCTGATATCCGTCTTATGCTTGCAAGTTTTTATATTGCTGCAAAAAGATTCAGTGAAGCTGAAAAAATCTATGAATCTGTTATAACATTAAAGCCTGATAATCCGAATGGGTATCTCATATTAACTGAATTTTATCTGGCAAACCGCAGGCTTCAGGATGCGCATAATACATTAAAGAGCGGGCTTGAGAAGAGCAATAATGCGCCAATGCTTCAAAAGAGGCTGTCAGAGCTTTTGCTTGATGAGAAAAAACATAAAGAGGCTGTTCCTTATGTTGATGCAATATTAAAAAAACATCCAAATGACCCTTATGGCCTTTACTTAAGGGGGAGGGTGCGGCTTTCAGATAATAAGCTGAATGAGGCTATTGAAGATTTAAAGCTTTCTATCAAAAGTGAGTCTAATCACGCAAGCGTGCATTATTACCTCGGACTTGCCTATCATGCGAGTGGAAACCTTCAGGCAGCAAAATCTGAACTTGCTGAATCTCTGAAATTGAACCCGGTCTTTGATAGCGCAAGGCTTGCCCTGTCTGCCATATATTTGGGGTCACGAGATTATGAATTGGCCTTAGAGGAGGCACAGAAGGTTTTGAAAAGATATCCTGAACATGCTGTTGCCAATCTTATGGCAGGTGATGTTAAGCTTCAGCAGCAAAAGCCTGATGAGGCTAAGGCTTACTTTGAAAAGGCAATCAAGAATTCTCCTCAGGACCCGAGAGGATATGCAAGGCTTGGGCTTGTTTATCAGATGAAAAGGAATAACCATGCCGCAATTACACAATTAGAAAAGGCCATGTCGATGGACCCGAATCTGATAGATGTTCTTAGCATGATCACAGCAATACATTTGTCAAATAAAGAGCCAAAAAAGGCTATTGACAGGGTGACGGCACAATTAAAACAGTCTCCTAATGAGCCGATGCTGCACCATCTGCTCGGTAAAGTCTATATAACAACAAATGACCTTAACAGCGCTGAAGAGTCTCTTAAGAAGGCGATTAATCTCAAGAGTGACCTTGTAGGCGCATATATTGACCTTGGTGATATCTATTCAAAAAAGGGTGTTTTTGAAGATGCAATAAAACAATATAATGAGGCGATTAAGGTTAATCCAAAACTCCTTCAGCCCTATATGCTGTTAGGCGTTATTTACGAAAAGCAGAATAAGACTGATAAGGCAATTGAAAGTTATAAAAAGGCATTGGAGATTAATCCGAAGTTTGCTCCGGCAGCAAACAACCTTGCATGGCTGTATGCAGAACATGGCGGGAATATTGATGTGGCCCTTTCGCTTGCCCAGACTGCTAAGGAGATGCTTCCTGAAGACGCTTCTGTGTCTGATACGCTCGGCTGGATATACTATAAGAAGCAGGTATACCTTACGGCAATATCCCACTTAAAAGAAAGCGCTGAAAAGATGCCGGGCAATTCCGTGGTCCGTTACCATCTTGGTATGGCCTACTATAAAAAAGGGGATAAAAAACTTGCTAAAGATGAACTATCGGCCTCGCTAAAATTGAGCAAAGAATTTCCCGGAGCTGAAGAGGCAAAGAAGATTGTTGCAGAGCTTTCTAAGGAAGCGAAGTAGCGTTCATATTTAAAGCCTTGCCATAATAAATTGAGTGTGGGGGATATGCGTAAATATCTAATCTTGATTTTACTAATTTACTTATTCTTGAGTCAACCGCTGTATGCATCTGAAATAGGTGACGAGCTTGCATTTAAAAGAATAGCGCTCTTTGAACTTGAAGATAAGACAGCAGAGGGCTATGGCAGGGTTGTGAGC
>MHEL01000164.1 GCA_001803815.1 Nitrospirae bacterium RBG_19FT_COMBO_42_15
CAATCGGGTCGGATTTAAATTTATTGTTAAAGGGGTCTAAAGGATAACCATCTTCATCAAGGCTGTGGGTCTTAAGGTATTCTTCTTTAAATATTGCGCCCTCTTTATAGGGCGCAAGATATTTCTTTGTTATTAATTCATGCAGGTCTTTTGGATATTCGGTGTTGTGCATTTTATATAAGTCCAGCGACATCCTGATATTGTTCAATTCTGCTTTTAGCTGCGTCTCCTGCGCCTCACGGGCTATGCGATAGTATCTTGGGATAAATACAACTATAAAAACAGAAATAATCAGAACAACTATTATTGTATCTATAACGCCTAAACCTCTTTGACAAGACATAATAATTGCCTTTAGCCTTTAGCCTTATTTCTTAATCAACGAAATCATATCCCACATAGGAAGGAATATACCCAGAGCTAAAAAGAGGACCATGCCGCCAATAATCACAATAAGTATAGGCTCAATTAAGGTAGAGAGATTTTTGATTGCATATTCCATCTCTGTATCATAATAATCAGAGACCTTCACCAGCATTTCATCCATCTTGCCTGTCTCTTCGCCCACTGCAATCATACGGGTAACTATCGGCGGAAAGACCTTGCTTACTCGCATGGGCTGAACCAATCCCTTTCCGCCCCTCGCGCTGTCCCTTACATTATCAATAACCCTTGATATTATCTTGTTTCCAATGGTTGCAGAGACAATATCAAGGGTTTGTAATATAGGCAGACCGCTCCTGTTTAAGGTAGCAAAGATCCTTGAAAATCTTGACATCGCTAACTTTAAAAATATGGGTCCAAAAATCGGTAATCTTATTTTAATATTATCCCACTGAAGCCTCCCTGCCTCTGTATTTATATACCATCGGACTCCAAATATGATGCCGGCAATACCACTTATTATCAAATACCAGTAGGCTTTAGTAAATTTGTTAAGCCATATCAGGATTCGGGTTGGCAGCGGGAGTGTCCCTTTAAAACTGGCATAGATTTCTACAAATCGCGGCACAACAAAGGTTAGAAGCACGACAAAGGCAATAACTGTTGCTGCAATAACAATTATGGGGTATCTTGTTGCTGCCTTTACCCTTGCACGGGTTTCAGCCTCATGTTCTGCTAAAATTGCAAGACGCTCCAATATCTCGTCTAAGACGCCGCCTGTCTCGCCAGCCCTTATCATATTTACATATAACTCGCTGAATACCTTCGGGTGCCTCTCAAGGGCGTCAGCAATGGTGCTTCCGCCTTCTACATCCTGTTTTACCTGTGCTATCACCCTCTTTAGCCGAGGATTTTCTGTCTGTTCAATTAAGGTGTCAAAACTGGTAATGAACGGCAAACCAGCGCTAATTAAAGTAGAAAACTGCCTGCTGAAGATAATCAGGTCTTGCGCTGTGATTCTTGTAAACTGGACAAAAAAATCAGGCGAGAAAATCCCTTTGCTCTTCTCTTTGATAAAGACCGGTATATAACCGAGACCGTCTAATTGCGCAGCAACGGCTTCTACTGTTGCTGTATCAACAGTGCCTTCAATTAGCGCGCCGAATTTATCCCTTGCCTTATAGTGAAAAGACGGCATAAATAAAGTATACCAAAGGGGATAGGTTATGTCAAAGTTATGAAAGATTAAGGAAATAAGGCGAGCTATAAGGGTAAGATTGGGGGTAGCTATTATACTACGGGAAATAGTGGATTCCCGCATATCCTCCGCTACTCTGTAGCTACGGAGTAGCGAAAGACAGCTAAAAACATGCGGGAATGACACTTATGGTTATTTTAGAGTTTTTCAGCATCCTGTTAGGCATTACCAGATGTAATCTGTGTAATCGTATCATTTCTACTCAACAATCTCCTGAGTAACCCTTAAAACCTCTTCAAGGGTGGTAATGCCTTTTATTGCCTTGTCTAAGCCCTCTTCTCTTAAGCCTGTAAAGCCTGTTTTAAAGGCAGCAGCACGGATTGTTGTAGTAGACGCCTTTGCAATTATCAGATTTCTTATGGCCTCGTCTATTATCAAGACCTCAAAGAGGGCTATCCTTCCTGAATAACCTGTGCCCCTGCAATCGCTGCAGCCAGCTCCTTCTACAAAGGTAATATCACTTGCCTCAGAAATCTCTAACTCTTTAAGAAGCTCTGCTGTTGGTTTATATGCCCTCTTGCATTTCTGGCATACCTTTCTGACAAGACGCTGCCCTACAACTACCATGAGCGACGAAGCAATAAGAAAGGGCTCTATCCCCATATCAACAAGCCTTGCCACAGCGCCAGGCGCGTCATTTGTATGCAGTGTAGAAAATACGAGATGGCCTGTTAATGCAGCCTGAATTGCTATAACTGCAGTCTCCTTGTCCCTGACCTCACCAACCATTATTATATCCGGGTCCTGCCTTAATATAGAGCGAAGGCCTGTTGCAAAGGTAACACCTGCCTTTGGATTTATCTGAACCTGATTAACAAGCTTTAGTTGATACTCAACAGGATCTTCTATTGTTATTATATTCTTCTCCATAGAATTTATTGTATTTAACGCAGAATAAAGGGTGGTTGTCTTGCCGCTTCCTGTTGGGCCGCTGACAAGGATAAAGCCATAAGGTTTTGTAATCATCTTTTTGAATTTATTTAAGCCTGCAGTTGAAAACCCTATTTCTTCCAGACCGGGCAGGATAGAGCCTTTATTTAGAAGCCTCATTACAACCTTTTCGCCAAAGATAGTAGGAAGCGTTGAAACCCTGATATCAAGGCTCTTCTCGCCGACATTTATATTAAACCTTCCATCCTGAGGCACCCTCTTTTCAGAGATATCAAGACTTGCTAATATCTTTATCCTTGAGCTGATTCCTGCCTGAAGATGCTTTGGAGGGTTCATTACCTCATGCATGATGCCGTCCACCCTGTATCTGATCCTTGTTGTTTTTTCATCAGGCTCAACATGGATGTCGCTTGCGCCGTCGCGCACCGCCTGTGTAATCATCATATTTACAAGTTTTATTACTGGGGTCTCATCAGCGGCCTTTGCATCTGATACTATCGGCCCCTCCTCAATACCTACTTCTGCTGCAGCCTGAGAGGCAAAATCCTTTATAGCCTCCTGCATTGAAGAGCTGACAGAATAGAAACGGTCTATTGCCTTTAGTATATCCCTTTCAGTGCTGACAACTGTCTGGATATCGCTGCCTGCAATGCGCCTTATATCATCAATGGCAAAAACATTTAAAGGGTCTACCATAGCAACAGTAACGACATTTTCTTTTTTGTAAAGCGGAATTACCTGATAGCGTCTTGCCACTGTCTCAGGTATCATTTTTACAATATCCGGCTCAACAACCACATTATCAAGCGACATATGGGGAATCCCCATCTGTTTGCCAAGAACTTTAATAATAGACTCTTCCGTTACATAGCCCAAATTGCGCAGTATTACGCCTACCCTGCCGCCATGCAGCTTCTGCTCGGCAAGCGCCCGCTCGAGCTGGCCCCGTGTAATAATGGCCTCTGCAATCAGCATCTCGCCGAGCATCTTCTTTTTTTGTAAAGGTACGGCCATGTAATTAGACCTCTATTTTATAGGCTAAAGGCAAAAGGCTAAGGGCAAAAGGTGAAAACCAATACAGATACAAACGCCTTTAGCCCTTCGCCTGTCGTTGATTCTTAAAATACTCAACTGCCTTTTTTAGGCCTTCCTGTATGGAAACCCTCGGCTCCCACTCGCATTCTTTGCTAATTTTACCATAATCAAGCACACTTCGCAATTGCTCCCCCTTCTTTCCAGGGCCGTGCACCTCTTTGATATCCGCCTTTGTTATCTCCATAAGATGCCTGAACAGCTCATTAACCGAGGTCTCTCTGCCTGTGCCGACATTATAGGTATCAGAAGATGTTTTTTTCAGAGCAGCCATATTCGCCTCCACAACATCCTCTACAAATACATAATCCCTTGTCTGATTGCCGTTTCCATTTATAATAGGCTGCTCTCCCTTTAGCATCTTGTTTGTAAAGATTGCAACCACCCCTGCCTCTCCAAATGGATCCTGCCGAGGGCCGTATACATTTGCATATCTTAAGTTTACATAATCCAAGCCGTAATTTATCTTATAATAATAGAGATAATTTTCACCAGTAAGTTTTCCTATACCGTATGGGCTTAAAGGCTTTAAAGGATGGTTTTCAGATGCTGGAAACACCTCCTGCTCTCCATAGATTGCGCCGCCTGATGACGCAAAGATCACCTTTCTCACAGAATGTTTGATGCAGCACTGCAAAAGATTTATCATACCAAGAATATTGACCTGTGCATCATAAACAGGGTCTGATACAGACTTTCTTACATCTATCTGCGCAGCATGATGGCTGACCAGCTCAGGCCTTTCTTTTTTAAATATCTTCTCAAGCTTTGAAGAACAGATATCAGCCTTGTAAAAGATCGCCTTCTTATTTATATTTTTCTTTTTCCCTGTAACAAGGTTGTCTACAACCACAACCTCATGCCCTTCTTCAATCAGCCTCTCAACAATATGCGAACCAATAAAACCTGCGCCGCCAGTAATAAGTATTTTCACTGCAAACCTCCTGAAAAATGTTTTTTTATTTTATTTGTCCTTCAAGTTTCTTCTTAAAATATTTAATGGTCTCCTTTAATCCCTCTTCAAGCCCAACCTTCGGCTCCCATTTTAAGAGTGACTTTGCCTTTGCAATGTCAGGCTGCCGGACCTTTGGGTCATCTTCTGGAAGCGGCTTAAATACAATCTTGCTTTTGCCTCCTGCCATCTTTATAACCTTTTCAGCCATTGAGGTAAGGGTCATCTCATGTGGATTGCCGATATTAACAGGTGTTGTAATATCTGACATAAGAAGCCTGTAAATGCCGTCCACAAGGTCAGAGACATAGCAGAAACTCCTCGTCTGTGAGCCGTCGCCAAAGACAGTAACATCCTCTCCCTTCAATGCCTGGCCCATAAATGTTGGAATTGCGCGTCCATCCTTCAACCGCATGCGGGGTCCATAGGTATTAAATATCCTGACTATACGCGTATCTACCTTGTGGTATCTGTGATATGCCATTGTAATAGCCTCTGCAAACCTCTTTGCCTCATCATACACACCCCTTGGGCCGATTGGGTTGACATTCCCCCAGTAGTCCTCCTTTTGCGGGTGTATCAGGGGGTCGCCGTAAACCTCTGATGTTGAGGCAAGAAGAAATCTTGCGCCTTTTTCCTTTGC
>MHEL01000165.1 GCA_001803815.1 Nitrospirae bacterium RBG_19FT_COMBO_42_15
TTGGGTGTAGTCGGCGCGCCTTCATCTGCCTATAAGCATGTGGAGTGCACCGACTGCCACAACCCTCACAGGGTTACAAGCAATGCCAGCGCTTCCTTAAGCGGAATAGACCGGCTTGCAGGTATGAGGGGTATAAGGACTGATGGAACGGTTATGCAAAGTGTTGCGAATACAGGCACAACAGGCACATACAGAAATATGATGGAGATATCAGAGGTCTGCTTCAGGTGCCATAGCGATACCTATGATACATTTATACCACCAAGGCCTGTCAGCTATTTGAGAAGACTTACAACAGGCGCAATTGTAAATGAACCACATCCAGAGAGGACAACTGCTGGTATTGTTGCATCCTCATCAACTCACGGCAGCAACAAGAAGAAGGAATTTAATCCAAATACAACATTCCCGCTCGGAGGGACAGGCAGTTTAAATTATAACGCTGCATATCATCCTGTTGCAACAACAGGAAGAAACCAGACAGGTGTTTTTGATCCTGCAAATTCAACACGATACGGGCTCTTGACCGCTTCTGGATTATCAAGAAACAATACTATCAATTGCACAGACTGCCATAATACGAATGCACTTGGCGCAGGGACATTTTCAGGCACAACAGCAACGCCAACATTTGCAGGTTCTATTACGGAGAGTAGCCTTAGGAGCTATATAGAATCTAGCAGAACACTTAGTGATTTAAATCGTGGGCCGGCATTTTTTAATAATCTTTCTGCCACAGAGGCAAAGGGGCCGCATGGCTCTACAAATAACAGAATACTTCGTGCAAACTATAACACAACACTCGCATGGCCTGGTTCAATAACAAGTGCAAATACCGCTGGGAATCCACCCTTTAACACCTTTGATGCAAATAACTTTGCCCTATGCTTTAACTGCCATAATATAGATGCATTTGCCAATGCAACCTCTATAAGAACTAATTTCAGGATGAGCGGTTTCATGTGCGGGGGCGCGCTCAATCTTCATGTTGTCCATCTTAATGACGGCGGCGGAGGCATGGGAGGTATGGGCGGCATGGGAGGCATGGGAATGTGGGATGCCCTTGCTAACATGTATACTGCCTGCGCCAACTGCCACTACAATGTCCATTCAAATGTAGAGGCATCAAACACAATATATGGCGACGGCAATGGCGGTTCATTGCCGGGCCATGGCGGGACAAGGCTCGTAAATTTCTCGCCGATAATTCAGCCCAATGCCTATTCCAAGCCAAGGTGGTGGTATGACGGCGCTAATATGCGCTGCGATATGAGGTGCCACGGCAATATAATTATGAGCGGCGCTGGCGGAGGTATGGGAGGCATGGGAGGCGGCGGAGGCGGTATAGAAGCTGTATATAATTATTTTGGGAATTAAATCTAATGATGAGCATAAAAACAATTATCTCTTTCATTATTATTACTCTAATAGCATCCTCTGCTCAAGCAATGGGTCTTTATGTGGTAAATGAAAGCGGAACGATAAATATAATTGATACGCTTTCAGAAACGGTTGTTAAGGAGATGCCTTCAGGAAACTCTTCTATAAATATAGCGGCAGACCCCTCTAATAGATATATTGTCATTGGAAATGGCGAGGAAAATGAGAAGATATGGGTGCTGGACATCCAAAATGAAAAGATTGCCGCAAAAATCCCTGTCATGAAGGGGAAAAAGGCCGGTTTTTTCTTTTTCGCATTTTCTAAGGACAGCGCAAAACTTTTTGTGCTGAACCGCTATTCTACAGAGCTATATATAATCTCTGTTCATGACTGGAGGCTTTTAAAAACAATCCCGCTTAATCTTGCCCCGGAGGGAATGGCCATCTCTTCTGACAGCAGGTTTTTGTATATTATTAACAGGAGGTCCCCTGCCCTTCTAATATTCAATTTGGATGCTGAAAAGATTGAAAGGTCTTCCAACATGGAGGGGTTTTTTTCTTCTATTGTTAGCAGCCCTGACGGAAAGATTTTGTATGTTGCAGACAAGGCTGCATCAAAAGTTTTTCTAATTGATGCCTCAACCCTTCAAATAATAAAAAGCTCTGTGGTTGGAACAGAGCCTGTTGATATGGCGATTACAAAGGATGGCAGATTTCTTTATGTGAGCTGTCGTTTTTCCTATAGCCTTATTGTAATTGATCCGCTGGAGATGAAGGCTGTGGCAAATATACCTGTTGGAATTCATCCATGGGGTGTAGCATTAAATAGCGATGGGACAGAGGCATATGTGGCAAACTATAATGAGAATACCGTATCTGTAATAAATCTTAATGAAAAAAGGGAGATTTACAGGCTGCCCACGGGAAAATTCCCTACAAGGTTAGTATATGTTCCTTAGAATATTGTTAGCTGCTTATCTCATAATCATCTTCTCTATTGATATTGCATCTGCAAAGAACCTCCTCTATGTTACCCATGAATCAAAGGAAAAGGTCTCAGTATATAATGCCGACTCTGAAAAGTTTGTTAAAAATATATCAATAGGAGAATCACCCTTTCATCTGGCGCTGCTTCCGGATAAAAAACTAATTGCCGTAAGCCATAAGGGGGCTGGGGCAGACTACCTGAAGATTATTGATGCTGTATCAGGCAAAGTAAAGCTGACTCCGTCTATCATTGTGGGAAGATATAAAAAAACAGGTGAAGTATATCTGACCATTGATAATAGCGGCAAGAAACTATACGCCGTTGACAGCAATATGAATTATGTTGATATTATTGAAACAGGTAAATGGAAGCTGGTTAAAAGGGTAATACTCGGCATACAGCCAAAGAAGGGTATCCTCTCATCAGACGGCAGCACACTTGTTATTCCGAATTTAAATTCAGGCAATATAATGTTTCTTGATGCTCTAAAAGATAAAATCTCCCGCAGCATTAAAATTAACGGCCAACCCTCTGCCGCTGCATTCAGCAAAGATGGCAAACATCTGTTTATTCTTGACAAGGAAAATTCGTTTTTATTGTTAATAGACTTGCGGAGCGGAAATATAATTGAAAAGATAGCAGTTGGAAATGAGCCTGTGAGCCTGCTTCTTTCACCAGACGGTAATACCATTTACGTTGCAAATTATGCATCAAACAGCCTGACAGTAGTTAATGCAAAGGCAATGGAGGTTATAACGAATATAGCAGTAGGCATACAGCCCCTCGGTATGGTTGTTGATGATAAGACAGGCAGGCTATATGTGTGCAATTACGGAGAGGCAAGCATTTCAATAATAGACACCAAGACAAACAGTGGAATTAGAAAGATACCAACAGATGCAACGCCGACCAATCTGATTATAGTAAGTGAGTAATTTATTTCTGTTTTGCTTAGTAAGTGGCAAATCTTTAAGTGTAATGCTATTTATGAAACGCAACATTAGCACATTAGCTTTTTGTAGACACGGCTATCTTTCGCTACTCCGTAGCTACAGAATAGCGTAGGATAGTTTGAACCGTGCCTACAAGGTATTATCATCCCTTGACACATTTGCCCATAGCAGGTAAACTTTAAATATGAATAAAAATGTTTTAATAATTGAAGATGAGCCAATAATGAGAAATATACTAAAAAATGCGCTAACAAAGGCTGGATTTGAAACTACAATAGTTGAAGACGGAATAAAGGGAATCAGCGCCATTAATGAAGGAGATTTTGACATCATCATAACCGACATTGTCCTTCCGAAAGGGGACGGCTTCAAGGTCTTAAAATGGGCAAAGGAGAAACGGCCTGATACAAGTGTTATACTCATAACAGGCCATGGAAAGGTTAAAGATGCTGTAGAGGCAATGAAGTTAGGCGCAAGCGACTATCTTACCAAGCCCTTTTCAATGGAGGACCTCGCATTAAGAATAAGCAAGATTGTGGAATTTCAGGAATTAAAAAGAGACTATACAAGGCTTCAACAGGAATGCGAAACAATTTTTGGGACTGAAAGGATACTGGGAGTAAGCCCAAAGATAATTGCTATACGCGAACTTACAAAGACAGTGGCTGGCGTAGATTCTACTATTCTCATTGAAGGAGAGAGCGGCACAGGAAAAGAGGTAGTTGCAAATGCCATTCACTATTCAAGCCCAAGGAGGGATAAGCCATTTATAAAAATAAGCTGTGCAGCAATTCCAGAGACCCTTCTTGAGAGCGAACTCTTTGGGTACGAGAAAGGCGCATTTACTGGCGCCCTGAAAAGAAAACCCGGCAGGTTTGAGCTTGCAAATCACGGAACACTCTTCTTAGATGAAATCGGGGACCTGCCGCAGGCATTGCAGGTAAAATTATTAAGGGTCCTGCAGGAAAGGGAATTTGAAAGAATCGGCGGCACAGAGACTATAAAAGTGGATGTAAGAATAATATGCGCTACAAACCGCGACCTTGAAAAGGAGACAAAGGAAGGAAGGTTCAGGGAGGACCTTTATTACCGCTTAAAGGTTATTCCTATCCATCTTTCGCCGCTCAGGGAAAGAAAAGAGGATATCCCAATCCTAATTAATCATTTTATTAAAATATATTCAAAAAAAATGAACAAGAAAATATCCGCATTTTCTGACGAGGCAATGAAATATCTAATGGAGTACGATTTTTACGGCAATGTCAGGGAATTAGAAAATATCGTGGAAAGAACCATTGCATTATGCCCAAATCAGATGATAGGCAAGGAATATCTGCCGCTATTAAAGGAGAGGAGGGAAAAACCTGAGGAGAGAAGACATTGGCAGTCAGCAGATAATGAAGCGCGCCGCCACGCTTCAAAAGACCAGCAGAAAAAGGAGCCGGACAAATTAATGCCCCTTCAGGACAAGATGACTGATGTAGAGAGAAATTACATTATTGATGTGTTAAAAAAGGCAAAGGGAAACAAGACAAAGGCAGCAAAGCTTCTGAGCATCAGCCGCAAAAACCTCTGGGAAAAGATGAAAAAATACAGCATACTGGACGAGGCATAAACCTGTTAGCATTTAACAGGGAATTACTACCCCTAAAAAAATTCATCCTAACAAGCTAAAATATTGCTTGACAGCCTACGCCGCAAAATGCTATGTTATAATTAAATTGAGAATGATTATCATTATTATTGGTCGGAGAATATAATGTCGCCTGTTATAAAAGAATTATTCAGCCAGAAAGGCATTAATCTTACCTCACAGCGCAAGCTGATTGCTGAAACCCTATTAAAAAGCAGCAAGCATATAAAGGCAGAAGAATTGTATCAGATGGTTCATAAAAAAAACGCTAAGATAGGCCTTGCCACAGTCTACCGCACTCTTCAAATTATGAAGGACAGGGGCCTGATTGAAAAGAGGGATTTCGGCGAAGGATGCAGCCGTTATGAGGATAGCAAGGCAATGCACCAC
>MHEL01000166.1:0-7512 GCA_001803815.1 Nitrospirae bacterium RBG_19FT_COMBO_42_15
AAATAATATATTTTAATAAATAACCTACTTATTAAACCTATTCATTGCAGCAACTGTATCATCCTTTATTAAAAACAAAATGGCGTCTGACGCCATCTTCTTTACCTCTTTTAATATCGGCAATTCATCCTTTTTAAAATTAGAGAGGACATAATCTGAAGAGTCCATACCGGCACGAGGCCTGCCTATCCCGATTTTTATCCTTACAAAGGAATCTGTGCCAATTGCATCTATAATGGATTTTATCCCCCTGTGGCCTCCATGACTCCCCTTATCCCTTATCCTTAGCCGCCCAATGTCCATATCCATATCGTCGTGTATGATAATAAGGTCATCAGCGCTGAGATTAAATCCTTTAAGCATCAGGACTACAGATTCGCCGCTCAAATTCATATAGGTCTGCGGCTTTGCAAGAACAACCTCTATATCATTTATAGCGCCTTTTCCAAAAAAAGACTTATACCTCTTTTTACTAACAGCTATATTATAAACAGACGCAAGCTCATCAATAAACATGAAACCGGCATTATGCCTTGTCTGTTTATACTCATTACCTGGGTTGCCGAGACCAACAATCAACTTCACTATTAGATACCATTTGTTGTCGCTTTGCTCAATTGAAAATTGCGAAATGAAAAATGCAAATTTTGAATTTACAATTTACAATCTTCAATTTTCAATTCGACATCTGTAAAATGTCGCACATCATCTTTTTACTTAGACTTCTCTGCCTTTGCAGGCTTTTCCTGCTTCTCTGTCTTTGGAGCCTTTTCTGCCTTTTCCGGCTTCTCAGCCTTTGCGCCCTCTTCAGCAGGCGCTGCAGCCTCCTTGCCCTTTGCCGCAACCTCTGGTTCTTTTGCCTCAGCAGGTGTAGCAGTGAGCATCTGCTCCAACTTTGTTTCTGACATTGGCGCAGCAACAGATGCAACAGCCATACTGCTGTCATCAAGGATTTTAACGCCTTCAGCAACATTAATATCCCTTACATGGATGACATCGCCAATCTTTAGGGCAGAGGCGTCAATCCTGATATGATCTGGTATCAGGGAAGGCAGGCATTCAACCATAACCTCGCGCATATTGTGCTGAAGCAGTCCGCCCTCTTTAACGCCTGCCGGCACATCGCCTGTTATTTCTACATGGATCTTTACCCTGATAGCCTTGTCCATGGAAACCTCAAAGAGGTCTGCATGAAGCAGCGTGCCTGAAACAGGGTCTCTTTGAAAGTCCCTGAGAATTGCTATTTTTTCCAACTCTTTGTCTTTTGCTTTCAGTTTAAGATTAATCAGGGCATTTTCACCTGATTCAGAATGAAGAATCTTCAGAACATCAGAAGGGTTAAGGCTTATAGTTGTAGCAGAACCCCCGCCATACAGCACACCTGGTATCCTGCCGTCACGCCTTATGCTCCTTGCTGCGCCCTTTCCTGATTTTTCCCTGATATCTGCGTTTAATCCAATCTTTTGCATTTTAATCCTCCAAGCTTAAATTTCGGTTTACAAAATTACACAAACAGCGAACTTACTGACTCCTCAGTGTGTATCCTTTTTATTGCCTCGCCGAGCAATGGAGCCACAGAAAGAACTGTCATCTTCTTCCTGCACTCTTTATATTTATCATTTAATGGGACAGAATCCGTTAAAATTACCTCTTCTATTGCAGAGTCGTTAATCCTTTTAATGGCATTGCCAGAAAATATGCCGTGAGTGCATCCCACAATTACCTTCATGGCGCCCTTCTTCTTTATTGCATCTGCCGCCTGTGTTATGGTTCCTGCAGTGTCTATCATATCATCAAGCAGCAGCGCATTTTTATTCTCTACATCGCCTATAATATTCATTACCTCTGAAACATTTGGCCCATCCCTTCTCTTATCCACAATTGCAAGGGATGCCTTTAGCCTTTTTGCAAATGCCCTTGCCCTCTCCACACCGCCGGCATCAGGGGAGACAACGACAAGGTCTTTGAGATTCAATTTATTTATATAGTCAAGTATAACAGGCGTAGCATAAAGATGGTCAACAGGTATGTTAAAGAAACCCTGTATCTGGCCGGCATGAAGATCAATTGTAAGCACCCTTTGAGCGCCGGCAGCAGTAATAATATCTGCAATAAGTTTAGCTGTAATGGGCGCCCTTGACTGCACCTTCCTGTCCTGCCTTGCATATCCAAAATAAGGGAGAACTGCCGTAATCCTGTAAGCAGATGCCCTTTTTAAGGCATCTATCATTATCAGCAGCTCCATTATGCTCCTGTTAACTGGATTTGAAGACGGCTGGACTATAAATATGTCCATTCCCCTTACATTCTCATTAAGCTGCACCATAATCTCCCCGTCGCTGAATGTAGAGACAGTCACATCGCCTAATGGTATCTTTAAATAATTGCATATGCCCTTTGCCAAAACAATATTGGCATTTCCTGAAAAAATCTTCAAGTCCTTTGACATTTCTTATCCTTTTTAAGCTGCAAAAACAGAGTATTTAATACAAACTCATTTAATGTTATTATATTGCCGCTGCAATCCCTTCGGTTGTCATTCCGCGTAAAGCGAAGAATCTATTACTTGTTACTGAGTGATGCGTAATGGGTAATGTACAACTCATCACGCATTACGGATTACGCATTACGAGACAGGGATTGCATTGCCGCTAACGCTCCTCGCAATGACAGCGGAACAGATCATAATTGACAAATGGCTGGGGCGCCAGGATTCGAACCTGGGAATGCGAGATCCAAAATCTCGTGACTTACCGCTTGTCGACGCCCCAAGTAAATAATTTAAAATTCAAAATGTAAAATTCAAAATTAAGGAATTTTATTTTTAATTAAAATCTTCTTCCACAATTTTGAGTTTTGATTTTTAAACTTTTAATTTTGCCACTTTATGCCCCGGCCTGCGCATTCGCTCCTGCTGCGCCCTCTGCCTGTTTTGCCAATTCTTTTTCGTATTCTGCTAAAACCTTTGCCTCTATCATCTGACGGGTTTCATTATTTAAAGGATGCGCTGTATCCTTAAATGTCCCGTCCTTCCTCTTCTTGCTCGGCATGGCAACGAACAGGCCGCTATTGCCATTAATAACCTTTAAATCCCTCACCACAAATGAATCATCAAATGTAATTGTGACATAAGCCTTAAGCTTTTCCTCGTTTACTGGAAATACGCGAACCTCAGTTACTTGCATATTACAAATCTCCTCCTCTAACTTTTGTTGAAATTAACCCTCTATTTTATTGTCTCTGAGGGTTTTTGTAACCCAGACCTTATAACCTTTTTTTCTAAATTCCGATGCCCCTTTCACCGCCTCCTTTTCATTTAAGAATACCCCGAAGACTGTTGGACCGCTTCCTGTCATAAGGCTTCCTGCTGCGCCCTGTTTTATAAGTTCGTCCTTTAATTCCCTGACAACAGGGTAATCTCTTAGAACAACAGCCTCAAGGTCATTATAAAGGAATCCCCCTATATTTTCAACGCTTGCTTCACTATGCATAAAGCATTTAATTTTAATATCCTTCTCATCTTTTGTCAATAACATTTTTGTATTATTCAATGAATCGTATTTCTGATATACCGAGGCAGTGGAGATTTCAATACAGGGATTCACAATAAGAAGCCACATTTGCCAAGGCAGATTTACCGGATAAAGCTCATCCCCTCTTCCAAGCCCCAAGGCAGATGCGCCATGCAAAAAAAATGGCACATCCGCGCCTAAGTCTGCTGCCATTACCAATAATTCATTAAAAGTAATGTTTAAGCCCCAGAGGCTGCAAATACCTGATAAAGCTGCTGCTGCATCGCTGCTCCCGCCGCCAAGGCCGGCAGCAACAGGGATATTTTTTTTAATATGAATCCTAAGCCCTTTTTTGATATTTGCATAATCCATAATCCCTTTTACTGCCCTGTAGACAATATTCTCGTGCCCTGTTGGAAGGGGTGCGCCTTCAACTGTCAATAATATCCCATTGTCCGCCTCTTCAAAAGAAAGCTCATCAAACAATTCAATCTTCTGAAAAATTGTGCGGATATTATGATACCCGTCAATCCTCTTGTCTACGACCTCTAAAAAGAGGTTTATCTTTGCCGGCGCAAGTAGTTTCATCTTACTCAATTTTTCATTTTTAATTTTTCTATCCCCTCTTCTGCTGCTATCTGCTCCGCCTCTTTCTTGCTCCTTCCGCTGCCTTTTCCAAACACCTTTTTGTCAATCAGAAGCTCTATTTCAAATACCTTCTCGTGCTCCGGCCCCTTTTCACCTGATATCTTATAAACCGGAAGAGGCAATTTATTTTTCTGACACAATTCCTGAAGCTCTGTCTTAAAATCAAAGGATGCCTTTTTTTCCGCTGATATCCTTATAATATCCTCAAAATTTCTAATAATAAACGAGGAGGCCTCATTCATTCCGCAGTCAGAATAGATGGCAGCTATAACTGCCTCAAGGGCATTTGCAAGTATGGAATTCTTATTCCTGCCGCCGCTCTGCTCCTCGCCGCTTCCCAGATAAAGATAACTGCCCAGCTCTATTTTTCTTGCAATATCTGCAAGTGTTAATTCATTCACAACCATTGACCTTATCTTTGATAAGTCGCCCTCAGCAAGATGCGGATAGGTCTTTATAAGATATTCACTGATAATAAGATTGAGCACTGCATCACCCATGAATTCCAATATCTCATTGTCCCTAAGCTTCTTATTCTTCTTTTCATTAATATATGACTTGTGTGTTACAGACTCAATAAGGAGGTTGGTATTATGAAAGATGCAGCCGAGCCTTTTCTGGAAGTTTGCTAATTTATCTTCTAACATTTATGAAGAGCCTGCCGAACCATTATTTTTCAAACTTTTTAAAAACCAAAGAGGCATTTGTGCCGCCGAAACCAAAGGAATTGGACATTGCAGCATCTACCTTTGCCTGTCTTGCTTTATTCGGAACATAATCAAGGTCGCACTGAGGGTCAGGGAACTCATAATTAATTGTAGGATGTATTATTCCGTTAACAATTGTCAATATACTGACAACAGCCTCAACGCCGCCCCCTGCCCCAAGCATATGACCTGTCATTGATTTGGTAGAGCTGACAGGTATTTTATATGCGTATTCTTTAAAGAGTCTTTTAATTGCCATTGTCTCTAATTCATCATTAAATTTTGTTGATGTGCCATGGGCATTTATGTATTGAATTGAGGTTTGAGGCAAACCGGAATCTTCCAACGCTGCCTTCATGCATCTATAGGCGCCGTCACCGTCAGGGGATGGAGCAGTAATGTGATATGCGTCTCCTGACATGCCATATCCAACAACCTCTGCATATATCCTTGCGCCTCGTCTTTGGGCAAATTCAAGCTCCTCAAGCATCAACAGGCCGGCAGCCTCACCCATTACAAAACCGTCCCTCTTTGCATCAAATGGCCTGCTCGCCTTCTTTGGCTCATCATTATTTGTAGAGAGGGCTTTTGCAGCGCAGAAGCCTGCAAAGCCGATTGCTGTAATACATGCCTCAGAACCGCCTGCTACCATTGCATCAGCATCTCCGCGCTGGATTATCTTAAAGGCATCGCCAATGGCATGGGTGCCGGATGCACAGGCAGTCGCCACAGCGCTGTTAGGGCCCTTTAAGCCGAAACGGATGGCTATCTGTCCAGCAGCGAGATTTATTATAACAATGGGTATAAAGAAGGGGGAAACCCTTCTCGGACCGTTCTCAAGAAGCCTCTTATAAAAAAATTCAATGGATGAAAGTCCGCCCATGCCTGCGCCGACAATTGTGCCGATCCTTGGCGCATTTTCATCAGTAATCTTTAAGGCGCAGTCATCCATAACCATCTGGCTCGCAGCAACTGCAAGCTGGATGAACCTGTCCATCTTTTTTATCTCTTTCTGCTCTATATAGTCAGCAGGATCAAAACCTTTTATCTCGCCTGCAATTTTGGATGGCATGTCTGTTGTATCAAATTGCGTAACCTTGTCTATGCCTGACTCGCCCCTGCACATGGCATTCCAGCTTTTTTCAACCCCTATGCCAAGCGGGGTCAACATGCCTAATCCAGTGACAACAACCCTTTTCTTCAGAGAATCACCTCCAAGCCCATTAAATAATATAGGGGCGGCAGAAACAACCGTCCCTATAATTTAAATTATCTAAGAATTTACTTAAACCTTCTCTTTGATATAGTCAATAGCATTCTGAACCGTTGCTATCTTCTCAGCATCCTCATCTGGTATCTCTATGCCAAATTCCTCTTCAAAGGCCATGACAAGCTCTACTGTATCAAGAGAATCCGCGCCCAAATCATCCACAAAGGATGACTCAAAATTAACCTCATCCTCGCTAAGACCAAGCTGCTCTGCTATTATCTTTTTTACCTTCTCATCAACATTTGCCATTAATACCTTCACCTCCTTTAAAATTTTTTATAACGGGGTTTACATCCACATCCCGCCGTTTACATGAATTACCTGTCCAGTGATATAGTTTGCCTTATCAGAAGCCAAAAACCTTACTGCATTTGCCACATCCTCAGATGTGCCGAGCCTTCCCATTGGTATCTGTTTGGCAAGATTATCCCTTACATCCTGAGAAAGCGCCTGTGTCATTGCAGTATCTATAAAACCAGGCGCAACGGCATTAGCATTTATACCCCTGTTCGCATATTCCCTTGCAACAGTCTTTGTAAGGCCGATTACACCTGCCTTTGATGCAACATAATTTGCCTGGCCTGCATTTCCCATAACGCCTACTATAGACGCAATGCTAATTATCTTGCCGCTCCTCTGTTTTGACATAGGCCGGATTACAGCCTTTATACAGTTAAATGTGCCTTTCAAGTTTATATCCAATACAAGGTCCCAATCCTCTTCTTTCATCCTTACAATCAGATTGTCCCTTGTGATGCCAGCATTATTAACAAGTATGTCTATCTTTTTAAACTCCCCTATAGCCTTGTCAATCATCCCCTCTACTTCGGCAAAATCAGCGACATTTGCCTTTAAAGCAAGGGCCTTTACGCCCATTGCGCTAATCTCTTTTGCTGTCTCCTCTGCCTTCTCAAGATTGACATCGGATATTATCACATCAGCGCCTTCACGGGCAAGGGAAATAGCAATTGCCTTTCCAATGCCCTGAGCAGCGCCTGTAACTAATGCAGCCTTTCCTTTCAGTTCCATTGAATCCCCTTTAATTGTTCAACGTCCTTTTTATCCTCAACATTAAAAATCTTTACATCCTTATTTATTCTCTTCACCAATCCTGACAGCACAGTTCCAGGCCCAACTTCTATAAATGTATCCACGCCCATCTCTATCATGCGCATCACAGAATCCACCCATAATAAAGGATATGAAAGCTGTTTTACAAGCGAATCCTTAAGCTCTGCTGAATCAGTAATTGCCTTTGCATCGGCATTATTAATTAGCGGCATATTTAGATTTTTAATATCAATCTTATTTAATTCAGCCTCCAACCTTTTGCCTACAGGCTCCATCAATTTACAATGCGACGGCACGCTTACTG
>MHEL01000166.1:7521-7640 GCA_001803815.1 Nitrospirae bacterium RBG_19FT_COMBO_42_15
CTATCTTTTTTGCGCCCTTCTGCTTTGCGAGCTCCATCGCCTTTTGAACAGCCTTTTTCTCTCCTGCGATAACAATCTGAATCGGCGAATTTATATTTGCAGGAGATACAATACCCTCT
>MHEL01000167.1:0-3730 GCA_001803815.1 Nitrospirae bacterium RBG_19FT_COMBO_42_15
TAAGAAGCATGGACACATACCATCTTTTCATCTTTACCTCCATACTTTGAAGACCATTACACGGTGAGCATAACTAAATAATAGACAGGCTGTCTGTGAAGCATATCTTTTGTTCTAATTATAATCCTTAACAAAATTAAATGTCAAAGCATTTTTATCCCCTAAAAAGGGGGCATCTTAAGGGAGAAGGTAATTCTTTTTGGGGAAAAGGCCCCCTTTAAAGGTCTTCACAAACAAGCAAGAGAAAGGGAATTCTCTTACTTGGATAGTGACCTGATATATGCAACGAGATCCCAGCGTTCTTGCTCGCTAATTGAGCCGGCATATCCCATCATTGCTGTGCCCTTTGAGCCGTCTGAGATTATCTTAAACAGCTCGTCATCTGATTTTGTCATCTTTGCCTTATCAGTAAAGTTTGTTGCCTTTGGATTCGTGCTTGCGCCGGCAGGGCCGTCGCCCTTTCCTGCGGCGCCGTGGCAGAGGCTGCATTTTCCAGCGTAAATCTTTTTGCCAGCCTCTGCATCTCCCTTGCCTGCTGCTGACGCCTTTATAACAAATGCGCCTGCAAAAATGATTACGAATAAGATTACAATCATTAAAAACATAAATTTACTCCTCGGCTCTTTTAACATAACACACCTCCTTTTAATTAATAATTGCTCCACTTTGCTCATTTACTAAGACCTCCTCAAATTCAAATTTCTCCATTGTTACGGCATTGGTCGGGCAGCGCTTAGCGCAGAGCCCGCAGCGGATGCATCTTTCTTCATCCTTTAGCATTGCCGCCCCGTTCATGGATGACAATATTTCATCCTTATTTTTTTCGTATTCCTCTTTTGAGATGCCATATCTGTTTTGAATCAGTTTATCAAGGTTTTCATCTCCTGCAAGATTAGAAAGGCTTGTTAATTTAAGGCAGTTCATTGGGCAGACATCAACACAGCCGCCGCAGGCAATGCACAATTCGCCGTTGAATACTGTATTGATATTGCATTTCAGGCATCTGTTTGCCTGCTCAACAGCCGTCTCCTCCGTATATCCCTTCTCAACCTGATTAAATCCGGACAGTCTTTCTTCTACACCCAATATCGGCGGCTTTTTGCGTTCTATCTTTACATAATCCTCCGCAGGCTTCTTATAATCCTTTATTACAGTTATCTTAGCCCGTTTTTCAATCTTATGCCCGCTGCCTCTAAGATACTTATCAATTGCCCTCGCTGCCTTCTGGCCTGAGGCAACAGCGCCAATAACAATGCCGGGGCCTGCTGCAACATCGCCTGCTGCGAATACGCCCTGGATGCCTATATTCAGGCTCTTATCTGTAACAATGGTCCCCCATCTCGTTGCCTTAAAACCCTCGCAGCCCTTTAAACAGTCATTATCTGACGCCTGCCCAATAGCAGTAATTACTGAATCCGCTTCTATAACAGATTCTGAGCCTTCAATAAATTTTGGATTAAACCTTCCGCTTTCATCAAACACAGCGGCAACATCAATAACCCGCAATCCTGCAACCTTGCCATCATTCCCAACTACTCGCTGCGGCCCCTTTCTTACATGCAGGGTTATCCCTTCTTCCATTGCCTCTAATATTTCTAATTTGTCTGCTGGCATCTCATGCAGCCCCTCTAAGCATACAGAGTGAACATTTTTAATCTTTAGCCTCCTTACAGTCCTTGCAATATCCATAGCAACATTTCCGCCGCCGATTACAACAACCCTATCGCCGAGTTCCGGCCTTTCCCCAAGGTTCACCCGCCTTAGAAGCGAGATGCCATGAAAAACGCCTTCAAGTTCTGTTCCTTCTATTGATAATGGTCTGCTCAAATGCGCGCCGACAGCTATTAATACTGCCTCAAATTCTTCGTCAAAGAGCTCCTGCAGTGTGGCATCCTTTCCTACTGTAAAATTTAATCGGACATCAATTCCAAGACTCAGGATAGAATCCACATCAAATTTTATTATATCCCTCGGCAGCCTGTATTCAGGTATTCCAAAATAAAACATTCCGCCGATTACCGGCTTAGATTCAAATATCGTTACCTTGTAGCCGAGCCTTGCAAGGTCATGGGCGCCTGCCATGCCGGCAGGTCCTGAGCCGATTACTGCAACCTTTTTCCCTGTGAAAATGCCATTTCCATTTCTAAAAGCAGTGGAAAGTTCCGCTGATTTATAGACATTAGAATTAGTAGCCTTCATAAAGCTTTCAACCGCAAATCTTTTTAGCGCGCGGATAGACACAGGCTCATCTATGCTTCCCCTGCGGCATGCCTTTTCGCATGGATGGTTGCATATAAGTCCGCAGACAGACGCAAAGGGGTTTGGCCCCCTTGCCAATCCGTAGGCACGGATATAATCGCCGTCTGCAATGGCATTTACATAGCTCCCTGACGGGGTATTAACAGGGCATGCATCCTGACACTTAATCATCTTTCTGAAGTAATCTATGTCAGGTATTTTTATCTGATATTTCTCGTCTCCCATTATCCTTATCCTTTCCCCAGTGTTTATTGCAATTACTAAACAACAAAGTAAAAAGCTCCGGATGCGAGGCCGAAGCGGCAATGCAGCAGAAGGACTTTTTGCGAAGCTGTCACCACTCTTCGCCTTCCATATAGAGTGGATGCATTATATCCCTGCAGGAAACCAGACCAATAATCCTGCCTTCCTCAGTCACAGCAAGGTGCCTCACATGATTCTTGTCCATAAGGTCATTCGCATCAATAACTGATTTTTCTATATCCACAGTAAGAAGCGGACTGCTCATTATTGCCTTAACCTGCATCCCTTCCGGGCTGTTTCCATCTGCTACAAGCCGCCTCACTATATCTGTCTCTGTTGCAATTCCTATGAGATCCTTATCTTTCTCTACCAGTACGCTCCCGATCTTTTTCACCTTCATTATTTTCGCCACATCTTTAACGCTCATATTTGCGTCTACCTTCTCAACACCCTTTGTCATTATCTTTCTTACAGGAACCATCTCCCCCTCCTTTTAATTAATAATTACCCCATAACCCGCGGCCGTGTAGGCGTCTGCGGACAGCTTTTTATCAAAGACCTTGCAGAATTCTTGATAAAAATCCTTCAAATCATCTTTATTTGCAAACTCAAAGAAGACCTCCATCTTCCTTTTCCCTTCCCTGTAGAATACGATAAGCCTCGGCAGGCTGAAAAAGGGTATCCCCCTCGCAACCTTGAATGAAACAACATCTGCAAGGGGGATTGAGGAGAAGGATGTTTTGGATGATAAAGAAATCTTCTTTAGCAAAGATATTTTATTTGTAACAATCCTTTCATTGGTCAGATATATCTCGCCGCCTGCAATCCTGCAGTCCTTTACAACATCTTCGCTCTTATTTAAAAAGCTATTTAACATTTTGCTTCTTTCCATCTTTCTCTGCCTTTTCTTCCCATTCCATTAATATGCTTTTTCCGTCAAAGCTCATTTCCTCATCGCCAAAGTAGTCCCACACCTGTGAATGCGCCTTCCTCTTTTTCCAGCCCCAGTTCTTCATAGGATGTGTCTCGCTTTTATAGCGCCGGCCTTCATATAGATAATCCAGTGAATAGGGCTTTTGCGCAACCACATGCGATGCTTTTATCATCGGCTTAAATCTCTTGCCGCCGCCAGCGACAATAAGCAAAAAAAGCATCCATATAAAAAATATTACAGGAAACACATATTCCTGATAGCCTTTGCCGAGCTTATACATGATAATCACAGCAG
>MHEL01000167.1:3754-4543 GCA_001803815.1 Nitrospirae bacterium RBG_19FT_COMBO_42_15
GCGCCTTTCCTGCAAATCTGAACCTTTCTTCTTTCTGACCAGATTCCATCTATCCCCTCAAAAATGAGACAACAGTGTATGATGCCTTGTATATACCGATTGTAAATATCGTGTAGCTAATAATAATAAGACCATTAAAAATATAGTAGCCCCTTACATCCTCCTCTGTCTCAACAAAGAGCTTCAGCAGCAATGCAAGGCCAAGAAGCTGCGAGCCTGCAAACAGCCACAGATTATATGAGCTGTATAAAAAGCCGGTTGTCCCTGTAATCATCATGTACACAACCTTTGGCGCTGTCATTAAAAGGGAAAGCGCAAAGGCTAAGGCAGCCATCAAATCCCTTGTCATTACAAAGTTCATAAGCCATATATCTGAACCAATGCGGAAATTAAAGGTTGAAAATAGATTCAGAAAATACGGCCTGAGCAGATGAAACGCAACTGCCTGCGTAAATAGCATCCATGCAATCAGGCTGAACATCCAGTGCAGCCCCCAGATAGAGACCTCCTGCAGAGACGAATACAGGTTCGTTACATTCAGATACCTCGGAAGCTCATCTGCGCCTGCAGCAGAGGCAGTAACCGGTAAAAACAAAAGGATACCCGCTATTAACAGCGCCTTTGTAGGGGCGATTCGCCGAATAGCCCTTTTTTGGGCGACTTCAGCATCCTTCGACAAGCTCAGGATGCATGGTAAGCTTGTCTTACATGGTGAGCTTGTCGAACCATGCATAAATTGTTTTAGTGTACTACCCTGCGCTTTCATCGTACTCCACATTTGCTTTCATT
>MHEL01000167.1:4621-6913 GCA_001803815.1 Nitrospirae bacterium RBG_19FT_COMBO_42_15
CCGTCAAAGCTGAAGGTTTCATTTCCGCATATCGGGCAGTATCTGTAAAAGCCCCTTACCGCCTTCTTATTTCCGTTGTTCTTTACCTTAACAACTACAAAGCTCTTGCTGAATGCAATATCCTCAATAAAATCTGATTCCCACACATTCTCTGCATCAAGATATTTTACTGGTTTTGATAAGTCTTCATTTCCGTCCGTCCTTGTATATACAGTATATTTGGTGCCGGTCTTTCTCCTGAAAAACGGGCCCTCAATCGGCTCATTGAGCACCTTTGACCTGTATGTTATGCCAATGGATAATGCAGAAAGAATGCTGCCTGCTATGGCAAGGCTTCCAAGGATAAAGCCCCGCCTGTCGGTCTTAAAATCATGAAACATCTCCTTTACTGCATCCTGAATATATTGTGAACTTCCAAGCTTGCTCATTTTATATATAACCCTCCATAATGTCATTGCGAGGAGCAAAGCGACGAAGCAATCTCAGATTTATAATTATTAGATTGCTTCGCTTCGCTCGCAATGACTAAAAACCTTTTGGCTATCCAGTAATTCAAAATTCAATAAATCGGCGTAATCCTTTCTATTGTAACAACGCTTAAAGGGCACTCCCTCTGGCACATAAAGCACCTGATGCATTTTTCCTGATCCTTTACAAATGCTGTTCCTTCCATCCAAGTCTTTGGCCCTTCTGAAGGCAGGGTCCATTTAAAGAGCTTCATTATTTTTGGCCCGATCAGATTTTCAAGGTTGCCTTCTATGCTGACCCTGTCAACCTTCTTCATGTCAATGCAGTCCTGAGGGCATATATCCTTGCAGATGCCGCAGAGAAAGCAAAAATCACCGCCAGCGGAAATCCTGTGATTGCACCTCAGGCACCTCTTTGCCTCTTCTATTGCCATCTCCTTTGTATACGCAATTTCTACCTCTTTAAAGCCGATGCGCCTCTTTATCGGAATAGTCGGCGGATGAAGCCTCTCTTTTTTCTCAACGGTTTTTTCAACATCAGAGGCAGTTACATAGGCTATTTGCATCTCTTTTTCATTTGCCTTTTTTCTGGCAATCTTCTGGCCGCTTAAATATCTGTCAATGGACTCTGCTGCCTTTTTTCCATCTGAAATAGCATTAATAAGGAGCCTCGGTCCAAATGCAACATCACCGCCTGCAAACACGGCTGCTGCTGTAGTTGCAAGTGTGTCAGGGTCAACAGCTATGGTGCGCCTTGGTGTAATCTCTATACCGTCCTTTGGCTTAATCCATGAAAGTTCTGATGACTGGCCGATCGCCATGACTATAGTATCCGCCTCAATCACAGATTCAGAGCCTTCAATAAATGTGGGGTTGAACCTGCCCTTATCATCAAATACAGATTTTACCTTTACAACCTCAAGCCCTGTTGCAGCGCCCTTTTTACCCACTATCCTCTTTGGGCCAAGGGAGTTATGTATAATAATGCCCTCGTTTGCCGCCTCGCTAACCTCTTCTTCATGCGCAGGCATCTCTTCTCTTGATTCAAGGCAGACCATGTGAACCTCTTCTGCCTCACCCATCCTTACTGCTGCGCGGGCAACATCAATTGCTGTTGTTATATCCTCTGCTGCAGTCAGCTTTTCCTTTCCTTTTCTCACTGCGATGCGGGCAACATCAATAGCAACATTGCCGCCGCCGATAACCAGCACCTTTTTGCCCAAATCCACCTTATAACCAAGGTTTGCATTTAAAAGAAAGTCAACGCCGCGCAATACGCCGTCAAGCTCAATGCCCTCCATTTTTAATTCACGGCTCTTGTGCGCGCCGATTGCAATAAATACAGCGTCATACTCCTTTTTTAAATCTGATATTGTAAAATCTCTTCCTGCTGACATATTGCATTTAAGCTTTACGCCCATTGAAAGTATCATATCAATCTCTGACTTTATAATGTCCCTCGGCAGACGATACTCCGGGATACCGAGATACATCATGCCGCCCGCTATCTTCTGCGACTCAAAAACGGTTACGCTGTAGCCCATGCGCACCAAATGGTCTGCTGCTGAAAGGCCGGCGGGTCCGGCGCCAATTATTGCGACCTTCTTTCCCTTTGACGGCGCAACAGCAAGTCTCTCCTTATATCCATTGTCTCTTGAATAATCTGCAACAAACCTCTTTAATGCGCGGATTGATACAGGCTCGTCAACAATCTTTCCCCTCCTGCAGTCGTCCTGACACGGCGCGGCGCATACCCTTCCGCAAATGGAGGTAAATGGATTCACCATACGGTTTATCTCGTACGCCCTGAGGAAATCACCCTCTG
>MHEL01000168.1 GCA_001803815.1 Nitrospirae bacterium RBG_19FT_COMBO_42_15
TCATCGCAGTATTTATTTATAATATCTTTTAGCTCCTCAAGCCTCTCCTCCACGCCTTTTGCCTCCTCACGCATCCTTACATATTTCTCTACTACCTCTTTTATCGTTGCTCTGCCTTCTATATCTTCTAATACGCCAGTCTTTTCTGCAGGGTATTTGTCCTTAAAATAAGGGCAAAGATGGGGAAAGTCGCATGGGCAATAGTCATTAAGCCTTGCATCAAACTCCTCATTTCTTATTTTATCTGCAATACTGAGTATCTCATCTCTTATCTTCTCTACCTTATCATCTGAATACCTTTCTGTTGATATCGGTATTTGTGTGCGGAGTTGATAATAGGTTAATCTTTCCACTCGTACACCAAGCTGCAATTCAACGACCATCTGATATATTGCAAGCTGCTGGCTCTCTTTCAATTTATCAATTGTAATAGGATTGGCATTGGACTTGTAGTCTATTATCTCAATGCCTTTTTCGAGCCTGTCTATCCTGTCTATCTTTGCCCTGAGCTTTATGGCGCCAATATCTATGATATAATCCCCTTCAACAGACATAGGCAATTTAAAGTCTTTAATATTTTTATTATAAAACTCTGTTAAAACCTCCTTGCCATAATCAAAATACCTCTTTTCTTCCTCCTCACTATCGTAACCCTCCCTTACCCAGTTTTGTCTATAGTATGCTAATATCTTTTTAAGCGGCGGCGGGGGAGGCACTTTAATATCATACATAAACTCAAGCGCCTTATGAAGGCTGTCGCCAAAACTGAGCGGAGCCCTTGGCTTTGGCTTAAGGCCGTCTACATACCGCAGCTTATAAAGAAGCGGGCATTGCTGGTACAGGCTGATTGAGCTGTAGCTTAATGGACGCATTGGTTTGTCTCACGGCTATTTTAGCACTATTATATATTTTGTAAATAGTATATTAAACTGACCAAATAATCATTGACGGTTTTATTATTGAATGATAAACTAAAAATAATCATGAGAATTACTATACCAGATATTTTAAAGAAAAAGGCAGAAGGCAAGAAGATTACCATGCTTACAGCATACGACTTTCCCTTTGCCCAGATTGTTGACGAGGCAGGGATTGATATTATTCTTATTGGCGATTCCCTTTCCATGGTTGTTCAGGGGAATGATACTACCATTCCTGTTACAATGGATGAGATGGTCTACCATACAAGGCTTGTATCAAAGGCAGTTAAGAATGCGATGGTTATTGGCGATATGCCCTTTATGTCATACCAGATAAGCATTGAAGAGGCTGTTTATAATGCAGGCAGGTTTTTAAAAGAGGGGGGCGCTCATGCAGTAAAATTAGAAGGCGGCGCCTCTGTATCAGATACAATAAAGGCAATTACAAAGGCTGAGATACCTGTTATGGCGCATATAGGACTAACACCGCAGTCTGTCCATAAATTCGGCGGATACAAGGTTCAGGGAAAGGACCCAAAGGTTGCAAAGAGGCTGTTGGCGGATGCAAAGGCAGTTGAAGAGGCAGGCGCATTTGCCATTGTGCTTGAGGCTATTCCTGCGCCTCTTGCGAGGCAGATTACAAAGACAGTAAAAATTCCAACCATCGGTATTGGCGCAGGCAAATACTGCGACGGCAATGTCTTAGTGCTTTATGATATGCTGGGGCTATTTAACAGATTTGTCCCAAGGTTTGTTAAGAAATATGCAAATCTGAGGGAAGATGCATTAAAGGCAGTAAAGAGATTTAAAGAGGATGTTGAAAAGGGGAGGTTTCCTGCAGAGGAGCATAGCTTTAAATAATGGCTTAATAATAATATGAACGCTGTTTGCGAAATGAGGCCAGTTAAAAAAAGGTCTAAGACCTGTGTAAAGACAGACAGGTTAATAAACAAGGTCAAAGACACAATTGATAGATACAGTATGCTCAAAAAAGGCGACAACGTGCTTGTCGCTGTATCAGGCGGGCCTGATTCTGTATGTGCATTAGAGGTTCTAAATGCGATAAAGGATGAATATAGCCTCTCTCTTCATGTGGCGCATCTTAATCATAAATTCAGGAAAGAAGCAGAAAAAGAGGCAGAGTTTGTCAGGAGGTTGGCAGAGGAGAAGGGCATTGCCTCAACCATTGAGGCTATTGATGTTAAGGAATATTGTATAAAAAAGGGGCTTTCAAAGCAGGAAGGGGCAAGAGAGGTTCGCTATGATTTTCTAAAAAAGGCTGCTGATAAGATTGGCGCAGCAAAGATTGCAACAGGCCATACAGCAGATGACCAGGCAGAGACATTTCTGATGAGGCTTATAAGGGGTTCAGGCGCTTCAGGCCTTTCTGCTATCCCTCCAGTGCGCGGAAGAATCATCAGACCATTGATTGAGATAAAAAAATCAGAGGCGCTTGGGTTTCTTAAGGAGAATAATATCAGATATGTCAAAGACCCAACAAATATCAAACCTGTATATCTGCGAAATAAAATCAGGCTTGAGCTTTTACCTTTACTGGTAAAGAAATATAATCCAAATATTGCTGATACCCTTTGCAGGGAAGCTGATATCTTGAGAGAGGATGAGTCCTTTCTCAATGGCATTGCCGATGCTATCTTTAAAGAGATGGTGACAGTTCAGGAGAAAGGCAGCATCACCCTGAATTATCTTAGATTCAACGGACTTCATCCTGCGATTAAAAAGAGGGTAGTAAGAAGGGCTGTCTCTGAATTAACAGGCGGCCTGAAGAAGATTTCATATCAACATATAATCTCTGCGATAGATGCGATAAAGAATACCGGCAAGGGGGTGGATTTGCCTGATGATATTAGAATTGAGAGGGATTATAATAGTCTTTATGTGCGTGTTGTAAAAGCAGAGTCAGCACGCATTCAGGAGGCGGTTCATATTGAAGCGCCGGGCACAACAGGGGTACCATATTTTAATATAAAGATAGAGGCAATAATTAATAAAATGGCTGTGGTCTCTGAAAAGGCTGATACTGGCTTATTTGACCTTGATAAGATAAGCCTTCCATTGTTTGTAAGGGGAAGAAAAGAGGGCGATTATTTCTATCCTGCGGGCATGAAGGGCAGAAAGAAACTGAAGGAGTTTCTGATAGACCATAAGATATCGAGGGTTGAGAGAGAAAAAATTCCTGTCCTAATAGATAAAAATAATGATATACTGTGGATTATCGGTTTAAGAGTGGATGAGAGGTTTAGGGCTAAGGAAGATACAAAGAGGAGGCTGATTTTAAGGATAAGTTAAAAGCGGAGGTTAATCATGGAAAGGCTTTACGGCAAGCCATTGCTGAATCAGGAAGATATCCACAAAAGGGTTAGGGAGCTTGGGCATCAGATTGCAGCAGATTATGAGGGCAAGGATTTATTTATGATCGGCATATTAAAGGGCGCCTATAATTTTTTTTCAGACTTAACAAGGGCGGTAATGCTCCCTGTAAGGATAGATTTTGTTATAGCAACAAGCTATGGCTTGGCAACCTCAACATCCGGTGTAGTTAGGATAATCTCTGATTTAACAGAGGATATTGCAGGCAAGGATGTGCTGATGGTTGATGATATAATTGACTCAGGTGTTACAACGGATTTTATGAAGAGGCACCTCCTTTCCAAGAGGCCGGGGAGCCTTAAGACCTGCGTGCTCCTTGATAAAAAAGAGAGGAGAAAGGTTGCTATAGAGGCTGATTATGCGGGTTTTGCAATACCGAATAAGTATGTTGTCGGCTACGGCCTTGATTATCAGAATAAATACAGGAATCTGCCGTACATAGCTGTTCTTGATGTAAACGAGGCCCAAACTTAGGCATAGGAGGCATCTGCTGCCTGCTGCCAAGTTTCACAAGATGAGTTTGTGTTGAAAAAGATGTTATTATTTGGTATAATTCTTTACAGTTTTATTTTTATCAGAGGACTATCAGGAGGATTTAACAGATGAATTATAAAGGTCTTGGCCTGTGGCTTGTGGTTGGTCTGGTGATGATACTTATCTTTACCCATTTCAGCACAGTTAAGCCGCAGGAAGAAGAGGTAATCTTCAGCGATTTTATGAAAAAGGTGGGAAATGGCGAGGTTACTGAGGTTACCATAAAAGAGAATTATATTATGGGAAAACTTAAGGACAACACCAAATTCCGCACCTATACAGCAAATTATCCCAACCTTATAGACGAGCTCAGGGAAAAGGATGTAAAGATAACAGTGCGGCCTGTAGATGATAATAAATGGTATGCCTTTTTACTGAATTGGGGGCCTATGCTCATCTTACTGGGCATCTGGATATTCTTTATGCGGCAGATGCAGACAGGCGGCAATAAGGCGCTCTCATTTGGAAAAAGCCGTGCAAAGCTCCTTAACGCAGCGCAAAAAAAGATAACCTTTGCTGATGTGGCAGGCGTTGACGAGGCAAAGGAAGAGGTTGTAGAGATAGTTGATTTTTTAAAAGACCCGCAGAAATTCCAGAAGCTCGGAGGAAGGATACCAAAGGGTGTTCTTGTAGTCGGACCTCCGGGGACAGGTAAGACACTCCTTGCAAGGGCTATCGCAGGCGAGGCTGATGTCCCATTTTTTAACATAAGCGGCTCAGACTTTGTAGAGATGTTTGTTGGCGTTGGCGCATCACGGGTAAGGGACCTCTTTGAACAGGGCAAGAAGAATGCGCCTTGCATTATATTCATAGATGAGATTGATGCAGTTGGAAGGCACAGGGGCGCCGGCTTAGGAGGCGGCCATGATGAAAGGGAGCAGACATTAAACCAGCTTCTTGTTGAGATGGACGGCTTTGATACCAATGAAGGCGTAATCTTAATAGCAGCAACAAACAGGCCTGATGTATTAGACCCGGCGCTCTTAAGGCCTGGCAGGTTTGACAGGCAGATTGTTGTATCAAGGCCTGATATCAAAGGCAGGCTGGGTATACTGAATGTACATACAAAAAAGCTGACGCTGTCAAAGGATGTAAACCTTGAGGTGATTGCAAGGGGAACACCTGGATTTACTGGCGCTGATTTGTCCAATCTTGTTAATGAGGCAGCCCTGCTTGCAGCAAGGCGGTCAAAGAAATTGGTTGAGATGAATGATTTTGAGGATGCGAAGGACAAGGTGCTGATGGGTGTTGAGAGAAGGAGCATGTTTATAAATGAGGAAGAAAAGAAGAACACCGCATATCACGAGGCAGGACACGCCCTTGTTGCAAAGCTTATCCCCGGCACAGATCCTATTCATAAGGTAACAATAATTCCGCGCGGAAACGCGCTTGGACTTACACAGCAGCTTCCAACAGATGACAGGTATACCTATCCGAGGGAGTTTCTGCACAATACCATTGCAGTGCTTCT
>MHEL01000169.1:0-4681 GCA_001803815.1 Nitrospirae bacterium RBG_19FT_COMBO_42_15
AGGTTCTCAATGTAAAAACGCATATCTTTTTCATCATCAACTATCAAGATTGTTTCTTTTTTATTCATGATACAATTCCTCTTTACTTAATTAAGCAATCTTCATACCAGAAGATATAAAAAAACAGGAAAATTTAGAAAATTTCATAAAACCTCTTGTAACTATTTAAAAAATAAAGAGTTATTTCACCAGATAAAAAACGAATCTTTATATATTATTATGAAAAAATTAACCGAGAATTGTCTTTTTAGAGGTAATTATACCAAAAAAAGGAAAATTTTTACACATATTATGACTTTTTTGTAATATTTTGGGTGGTGAAGATAAAGAATGCTATACTCCTGCATTACTAAGATCTCGTGAATACCTTAACTTGGCAGAATATTCTTAATCTTTAGAATAGTCTTTAACCATAGGAGTGAAAAAATTAGACGTGAATATTTCATCTTTAAATATCTCTTGCCTCTGCAGACTATTGAATAAGAAGTTGAGCTCATTCTATTTCTTCATCAACCTCTTTCTTGTAAGTATTCCAACAACTATAAGGACAGAGCCAGATAAAAGCAATGAAATAGGTTCACTGCTGGTTTTGGACTGAGAGGCAATCATAGACATATTGCCTGCAAAACTTACTGAGATAATTAAGAATAAAAATATTAATAATATTAGTCCCTTCTTCATCGCTGCACCTTTCCTCGTTTTATAATAAGATTTATTTTAAATGAATAATTCCCCTCTGATATAAATATTATGCAAATAACAGGCCAATATTAACGATTGAATAAAAATATTTTTCAGAAATGCAATATGTTGAAATTATTGAAGATTTTCTGTGGATAATTTTAAGGTGTGAAATTATTTTTGGGCAGAGACAATTTTATGTGAAAAATTTTTCTCTTTTTAGGTAATTATTTTACGAGATGTGGAAAGACATCTTCTTCTACCCTATTGCCTCTTTGATTGTTCCTGCTATCTCTTCTGCCATTATCTTTATTTTGCCTTCGCTCTCTCCCTCAATCATAACCCTTGCCACTGGTTCCGTGCCTGAATATCTGACAAGTATCCTCCCCCTGTCCTTAAGCTGATCCTCGCAGTTTTTGATAACCTTTGAAACCTCTGGGATTGATGAAAATTCCTTCTTCTCCTTTACCCTGACATTTAACAGCACCTGTGGAAAGATGGTCATGCATGATGAAAGCTCAGAAAGCTTCTTTTTGGTATTGTTCATTAATGCCAAAATCTGAAGGGTTGTTATTATACCGTCTCCTGTTGTGTTGTAATCAAGATGTATTATGTGGCCTGACTGCTCGCCGCCAAGATTGCAGTCATTTTTTACCATCTCCTCAAGCACATATCTGTCTCCAACTTTTGTCTTTATTACATTTATATCTGCCTCCTTCATTGCAATATCAAGTCCCATATTGCTCATAACAGTAGTCACCAGCGTATTATTCTTAAGCCTTCCCTGCTTTTTCATTTCAATGGCGCTCATTGCCATTATTTGATCGCCGTTTGCCTCTCTGCCAAGCTCGTCTGAAAATATTGCCCTGTCTGCATCACCGTCATAGGCGATTCCAATATCTGCCTTTTTCTCCAACACAAGCTCCTGAAGTTTTTTGGGATAAAGGGAGCCGCACCCGTCATTTATATTCATGCCGCTCGGCTCAATACCGATTGCAGCAACCTCTGCGCCAAGCTCGCGCAGCATCATTGGCGCAACCTTGTATGCAGCGCCATTTGCGCAGTCTAAAACAATCTTCATACCCTCAAAGTCCATGCCTTTAGGAATAGAGTTCTTTGCAAACTCTATGTATCTCCCCTCTGCATCATTTATCCTGTATGCCTTTCCCATATCCTTTGCAGTGGGTCTTATGGAATCTATCTTGCCTGAAAAGATGAGTTTCTCTATCTCAAGCTCTAAATCATCCGGCAGTTTAAACCCGTCCTCTGAAAAGAATTTTATGCCATTGTCTTCATAAGGGTTGTGCGAGGCAGAGATTACAACACCTGCGTCTGCACGCAATGCCCTTGTTATAAATGCAATGCCGGGTGTAGGCAAAGGACCTATAAGAAGGACATCAACACCAATAGAGCATATACCTGATGTAAGCGCAGACTCGAGCATATAGCCTGAAAGCCTCGTGTCTTTTCCAATAACTATTCTGTGCCTTCCTGTCTTATTTTTAAAGATATACGCAGCAGCCCTTCCGAGCTTCATTGCCATTTCGCCTGTCATCGGCTCAATATTTGCCACACCCCTTATTCCGTCTGTGCCAAAAAGTTTCCGCATATCATCACTCCTTTACTTAGATAGTATAATTCTCACCTTAACATATCCGTCATTTGTAACTTTAACATCCCTGCCATTCAGCTTTAACTTAACATCCAATACTGTTTCTTTTTTTTCTATTGCTGATAAATTAATAGGCTCTGTCTTTATTGCAGACAATCTGTTCACTACGCCTTCCGCGCCTTCAACAGCAACAGTCTGAGGATTGATTTCAATACTCTTCAGTCTATATCCGGCAGGAGGCGTCCCGATAATTTCAGGTATTACATTAACATCCTTTTTTGCTATTTGCTCCAGTCTTATCCTTATGGATTTAGGGCTTATTCGCGTAACTTCAATATTCGGCGGCATCACAACATTTTCATTTGAGAGGTATATTACATTCTCTCCAGTTTGTGCATTAGATAAATCAAGATGGGCGCTAATCTGGCCCGCTGATAAACTTCCTATAACGCTCTGCCTTCCTTTAAGCCTAACATCAATATAATCTGTAACATCGCCCACAATCAGCATATTAGAGGGAGTCTTTCTGAGCTCAAGCGGTATATTAAGATTCACCTCAAGCTTCCCCTGAGAGGTGACAAAGAACCACAGAATTATAGCAAAAAATAACGAGAATAGCTTTATTAAAAAATTATTAAATATGAAATTTTTGATGTCCATAATTATTTACCTGCTAAGATTTCTCTCTCACAGAAAAAAGGCTGGCCAGTCTCTTAACAAAAGTGCCCTTCTCCTTTCTGCCTGTAATAAATATCTTTGTAAGGATGCGCCTCAATGCTCCGGCATCAATCTCCCTTGTAAGTTTTCCCTCCACTGCAACAGATATCGTCCCTGTCTCCTCTGAGACAGCAATTACTACTGCATCTGTCTCTTCTGTTATCCCTACTGCAGCCCTGTGCCTTGTGCCGAGGGTCTTGCTCACTGCAGCGCTCATGGTAAGGGGCAGAAAACAGCCTGCTGCTGCGATCCTGCCGTCTTTTATAATAACAGCGCCGTCATGTATCGGCGAATAGGGCAGAAATATGCTTGTAAGTATCTCTTTTGAGACCTTCGCATCAAGGGGCGTCCCCATTTCAATCAAATCCCCTAATTCTGTCTCCCGCTCCAATACAATAATCGCGCCTATCTTCTTATTTGCCAGAGAGACAGCAGCCCTTATAATCTCCTCTATAAATCTTGACTCTTCAATTGCTGAAATAGTGCGGAGAAGCGGATTCTGGCCCATCTGGGCAAGCGCCCTTCTTATCTCAGGCTGAAATAGTATTATTAATGCAATAACTATCTGGGACCAAAAGCTCTGGACAATCCAGTCTATTGTATATAACTCAAGCCATCTTGACGCAACAAAGGCGACAAGGAGTATAGCAATGCCAACAAGCATCTGCAATGCCCTTGTCCCTTTTATTATCAAAAATATCCTGTAAAGGACAAAGGCAACAATCAGGATATCCAAGATATCCAATATTCGTACGGTCTTTATTATATCAATGAAATTTTCCAATATCACCTCAATTAATAAAAGTCATTGCGAGCGATAGCGAAGCAATCTAATACTCGTGAAGAGTGATGTGTAACAGGTAATGAGTAAAAAAGCACTCATCACGGATTACGGATAACGCATTACGACTTTAATATTGCGTCAGTTATTTTCGCCACATCTGCCATTGCCTTAACATCATGAACCCTTACAATATTAGCCCCATTGGCAATACTGATTGCAACAACAGCAGCAGTCCCTTCAAGCCTTTTGTCTACCGGCTCATTTAGTACCCTGCCAATAAAGGACTTTCTTGAAGGGCCAATGAGTACCGGCACACCAAGTTTTCTGAACTCTTTTAGCCGTTTTATTATCTCAAGATTATGCCTTACTGTCTTTCCAAACCCAATGCCGGGGTCAATGATAATTTTATTTCTTTTTATTCCGTTTTTAACAGCAAAGGCAATCCTCTCCTTAAAAAATGCTGTAATCTCTTTTACCACATCCTTATATGCAGGCCTCCTCTGCATATCCCTTGGCGTCCCCTTCATGTGCATTATTATAACAGGGCAGCCTGCCTCTGCAGCGATCTTTGCCATCATCGGGTCAAACCTCAGGCCGCTTATATCATTAATTATAGAGGCGCCTGCCTTTAATGCCTCTTTCGCAACCTTTGCCTTATATGTATCAATTGAAATCAATATATCTATTTTATCAGAGAGCTCCCTTATAACAGGAGTCACCCTCTCCAATTCTACTTCCAAGGTAACAGGCTCTGCCCCTGGCCTTGAAGACTCTCCGCCAATATCAATAATGTCCGCCCCTTCTTCAGCCATTCTTCTTGCACATTCAACAGAGCTGTTTATAGTCAAATAATGACCGCTGTCAGAAAAGGAATCTGGCGTAACATT
>MHEL01000169.1:4888-5617 GCA_001803815.1 Nitrospirae bacterium RBG_19FT_COMBO_42_15
GCCGTCTAATGTTTCCTTTTCCAGGAGGGCAGCAGCAACATTTTTTAACACCTTCATATTCTTTTTCAGCAGGTTCTTTGCCCTCTCATAATTTTTTATAACAGTCTCCTTTATCTCATTATCTATCTCAAAAGCAGTGCTTTCGCTGTAATCCCTGTGCCTTACAATATCCCTTCCGAGGAATACCTCCTCATCCTTCTTTCCATAAGCCAGTGGGCCGAGTTTATCGCTCATTCCCCATTCACACACCATCTTTCTTGCAAGCTCTGTTGCCCTTTCAATATCGTTCCCAGCGCCTGTTGTCATATGCTTCAGCACAAGCTCCTCTGCTGCCCTTCCGCCAAGAAGCACTGCAATGGTATTGTGCAGAAACTCCCTCGGATAGGTATACCTGTCATCTGTTGGAAGCTGCTGTGTAAGTCCAAGCGCCCTTCCGCGCGGAATTATTGTTACCTTATGAATTGGATCTGTCCCCGGTATAAGCCTTGCAACAAGGGCATGGCCTGCCTCATGGTATGCAGTATTCTTCTTCTCTTCTTCATTTATAAACATGCTCCTTCTCTCAACACCCATCAATACCTTATCCTTTGCATCCTCAAAATCATTCATCTCAACCAATTTCTTTGACCGCCTTGCTGCAAGCAGGGCTGCCTCATTAACAAGATTGGATAAATCAGCGCCAGTAAACCCTGGTGTTCCCCTTGCAATCACCTCAAGGTTTACATCCTT
>MHEL01000170.1 GCA_001803815.1 Nitrospirae bacterium RBG_19FT_COMBO_42_15
TATCTCAGCCGCACCGGACAGAACGATACAAGCCTGGTCGCTGATCCCCAGTACGCAAGTACGACTATGTTGACACTCAACCCCGGCAGTCCTGCAATCAACGCCGGCTTGGCTACGCCTTACGTTACTACCGACTATCTCGGCACCTTACGACCGCAAAGCGGCGCTTTTGATATTGGCGCCTATGAGGTAGTTGATACTGCTGCACCCTATGTGGTGATTGAGCGATGCGATGCCACAGTATGTGATGCTGCCTATAATACCAGTGCTACCTCAATAAGTATTAGCGGCACAGCAGGTATTGGCAGCACAGCGACATCTGGGACAACCATTACCAGTGTAACATGGAGCAATGACAAGGGCGGAAGCGGCAATTGCACAGGGATAACAAGCTGGGCTTGCAATAATATTTCATTACAATCGGGCCAGAACACTGTTACAATTACAGTAGCAGACAGTAATAGTAAGACAGGAATAGATGTGGTTGTGGTTAACCAAAATACATCAGACGGCGGTAATACCCCACCACCATCATTATCAGGTGGAGGCGATTCAGGAGGAGGGTCTGGCGGCAGCGGGTGCGGGTTTGTGAGGGATAATGTCAAAGGGTCAAAGGTATCCTTCGCTAAAGCTTCGGAATACCAAAAAGCTAAGGCTAAAGGCGAAGGGCTGTCATTTGCAATAATGCTGATTATTACACTGATAGGAATAGCATTAGCAAGAAGGGCCAAAGACCTTTTTTAGGCATAGTCTTACAATATAAAACATTCATGTTGTACAGCAACACAAAGGGCATAAAAATAGATCAGGTAGGACATCTGACCTGCCACTACCCTCACATCTGCTCTTTTTTAATTGTATTGAAATCAGCATAAAAAGATGCTAAAATTTTAACCGTCATGGAAACCCCATTATTTGATTACACAAAGAAGGAATTTACCTCTGAAGAGGCAATGGCCTTTGAGGATACAGTAGAAAGGCTCGTTGAGGAGACTTTAAAGACCCTTGTCCTTTTTTTAGAGGAATACTCGTTCCATATTGCTGATAATTATATCTACAGGCATGGCAAGCCCCGGTACAAAATATTAGAGCCTGATTATAAATCAGAATATAATCTGCGCATTGAGCCTGACCACGGAGAGGAAAACTGGAATTACTTCTGGAGCGTGCCGATATGGTGGGAAGGAAGGCCGTGGCAGAGCCTTGATTGGATAAGGCAGGATTTAACAGATACAATGAAGCGCTGGGTCCAGTATATGAGCTTTAAAGAAATAGAGGAAGAGATTTGAATTTATCAATTATACCCCTTGGAGGCCTTGGTGAAATCGGCCTGAACATGATGCTCTTTGAATACGGGGATGACATCATTGTTGTTGACGCAGGCCTGATGTTTCCTGAAGAGGAGATGCTCGGCGTTGATATAGTTATCCCTGATATTACATATCTCAAAGAGAGAAAGGATAAGATCAGGGGGATAATCATAACCCATGGCCATGAAGACCATATCGGAGCCCTGCCGTATATTCTTAGAGAGATAAATGTCCCTATCTATGCCACACCGCTTACCATTGGCCTGATAAAAGGAAAGTTAAAGGAACACAAACTTGATGAGACATCCGAACTCATCTCTGTTAAGCCGAGGCAGATAATAGAGTTAGGCTGTTTTATCGTAGAGTTTATCCGTGTTACGCACAGCATTGTAGACGGCGTTGGCCTTGGGATTACTACGCCTGTCGGCAGGATTGTGCACACAGGGGATTTCAAGCTTGACCAGACGCCGGTTGACGGCGAGCTCCTTGACTTCCACAAGTTCAGCGAGTACGGAGATAAGGGCACGCTTGCCCTTCTTTCTGACAGCACCAATTCAGAGAGGGAGGGCTATACATTATCAGAAAAAGAGGTTGGAAAGGCAATTGAGCGCGTATTCGGGACAGCAAAGAAGAGGATAATTCTTGCCACCTTTGCCTCAAACATCCACCGCATACAGCAGGTGATAGATGCGGCAGTAAAGTTTGACAGGAAGGTTATATTAAATGGCAGGAGCATTATAAATAATGCACAGGTGGCCCTTGATCTCGGTTATCTCAAGATGCCTGAGAAGACATGGATAAAACTTGATGAGATGAAGAATTATTCCCCTGATAAGATTGCAATAATTACCACAGGAAGTCAGGGTGAGCCGATGTCATCCCTTGCGAGGATGGCTGTTAATGAGCATAAGGATGTACAGATTGAAGAGGGAGACACTGTGGTCCTCTCTTCAAGGGTGATACCAGGCAATGAAAAGGCAATTTCTCGTATTATCAATCATCTGTTCAGAAGGGGCGCAAATGTTATATATGAGGATGTATCTGATATACATGTCTCAGGCCATGCAAGTCAGGAGGAGCAGAAGCTGATGATGTGCCTTGTAAGGCCGAAATTTTTTGTTCCTATTCACGGCGAATACAGGCACCTTATTTATCATGCAAGGCTTGCAGAGACGCTGGGCATAAGCAAGGATAATATATTCATCCTTGAGGACGGTGATGTGTTAGAATTAAATGGAGATGCTGCTGTAAAAAAGGAGAAGGTACAGGCAGGCAGGGTATTTGTGGATGGAAAGGTCATAGGCGATGTGGGGAATATAGTGCTTCGTGACAGGATGCGCCTCGGCACTGACGGCATTATAGTTGTCTTTGTTGGCATAGAGAAGATGACAGGAAAGGTTGTTACAGGGCCTGATATTGTTACAAGGGGATTTGTTTTTGAAGAAGAATCGCAGGAGCTTATTGAAGAGATGAAGCGGGTAGTTTCTGATTTGCTCGGGCAATTGGAGCAGGAATTGATGGCTGACTGGGTGCTTGTAAAGACAAAGGTGAGAAACACCTTAAAAAAATACCTGATTAAGAAGATGGATAGAAAGCCAATGATAATACCGATTATAATAGAACTGTAATTAGTAATGGGTGGTTTTTGTTATGGCACAGCAAAAAGAGAACAGCCGTTTAAATGAAATTATAGGCATCCTGCTGATTGCTGCAGGGCTTCTTATTTTAATAAGCCTTATGAGCTATCACAGCGACGACCCCTCTTTTAGCACAGCCTCGCAGCAGGCAGGCGTAAAAAACTGGGCAGGCGCTGCCGGCGCATATCTGTCTGACGGCTTGTTCCAGCTCTTTGGCGGAGGCGCATATCTCTTTCCGTTCTTTGCCTTTATATTCGGCTGGAAAAAGGCATTGAATATTGAATCAAAAAGGTTCTATTTAGAGCTTACCGGCGCTGTGATATTTCTTCTCTCCCTTTCAGCCTTCCTGACAATTACATACAGCAGGATTACAGTATCTTACAGCGGCAATATCCCTGCTGGAGGTATAGCAGGCGATATAATCGCATATCTCCTTTTAAAATCTGTTGCAAAGGCAGGGGCATATATAATAGTCATAACGCTCGGCATAGTCTCCCTTATAATCTCAACCAATTTTTCTCTTATCAGATTTTCACAGTGGTTCTGGGACAAGGGGCTTGAGGCGTATGACAAAGTAAAGACAGAAAAGATAATCAAAAAAGAGCAGGAGAGGCGCTGGAAAGAAGAGGATGATATAGTAAGGGATAAGGAGATATTTTTTGACAAAGAGCCTCCGAAGATTGTTGAGACAAAAAAGATAAAGCAGGAGCACTTTACATTTGCAGAGACCAAGAAGATTGGAGATTATCAACTCCCTTCTTTGAACCTTTTAAATGACCCGCCTGCATCAGCAAGGAAGGTGTCAAAGGAAGAGCTTTTAATGAACTCAAGCATCCTTGAGAAAAAGCTCCTTGACTACGGCATTGAGGGAAGGATAATCAATGTTCATCCGGGTCCTGTAATTACCATGTATGAATTTGAGCCTGCGCCGGGTGTAAAGGTAAATAAGATTGTGGGCCTCGCAGATGACCTTGCCTTGGCAATGAGGGCATTGAGCGTCCGCATTGTTGCGCCGATCCCCGGCAAATCTGTTGTCGGCATAGAGATACCAAATAATATAAGGGAGGATGTGTTTTTCAAAGACATACTTTCTTCAGACGCCTTTTCTGAATCAAGGTCAAGTCTCCCCCTTGCACTCGGCAAGGACATATTCGGTAATCCAGTTGTTGCTGATTTGACAAGGATGCCTCATCTTCTTGTTGCAGGCGCTACAGGCTCTGGAAAGAGCGTTGCCTTAAATTCCATGATATGCAGCCTGCTCTTTGCAGCAACTCCGGATGATGTAAAGCTGTTGATGATAGACCCCAAGATGCTGGAGCTCTCTGCATACGAAGGCATACCGCATCTTATATCGCCTGTTATCACGGAGACAAAGGAGGCATCTGGCGCATTGCAGAGGATTGTCGGCGAGATGCAGAGGCGCTACAGGCTCCTATCAGAAAAGGGCGTAAGGAATATTGACGGATACAATAATCTGATTGATTCAGAAACAAGGATACATGATTCAGGGAGTAAGACAAAGAAGATTGAACAGATTGAAGATGGCGGTGATGCAGAAAAAGGTAAAACAATACATTCAAGGCTGCCGTATATTGTAGTGATTATTGATGAGCTTGCTGATCTGATGATGGCGTCGGCATACGAGGTAGAGAGCGCTATAGCAAGACTCGCGCAGATGGCAAGGGCAGCAGGCATACATATTATACTTGCAACACAGAGGCCTTCTGTTGATGTTCTGACAGGCGTAATCAAGGCAAACTTCTCTGCAAGGATATCCTTTCAGGTTTCGTCAAAGACAGATTCAAGGACTATACTTGATGCAAACGGCGCTGAGCAGCTTCTTGGAAGGGGTGACATGCTCTTTATGCCTCCGGGAACAGCCAGAATTGAAAGGATACATGGCTCTCTTATTATAGAAGATGAGATTAAGAGGGTCGTGGATTTTCTGAAAGAGCAGGCACGGCCTGTGTACGAGGCATTTATGAGCGCTCCCCTGCCTGATGAAAATGAGGAAGGCGGCATGGAAGATGAGAGGGATGAATTTTATCAGAAGGCGGTTGATTTAGTATCAGCAACAGGGCAGGCGTCTATTTCAATGATACAGAGAAAGATGCGCATAGGCTACAACCGCGCAGCAAGGATGATAGAGATGATGGAGGAGGACGGCATCGTCTCCCAGCCGAATGCAGGGAAGAGGGAGGTAATTTACAGGAGGAGCTTGTAAAATACAGGGTCAAGGGTTAAGTATAAAAATCCATTCGCAATTCCCACTTTAGCAGGTTGTTGAAAAACTCTATTTATGCTTCGACAGGCTCAGCAT
>MHEL01000171.1:0-153 GCA_001803815.1 Nitrospirae bacterium RBG_19FT_COMBO_42_15
ACAAAGATGAGCCACATACATTTTCCCGCAGCATCAGTATATGCAGACAGGATAATTCAAATGGGTGAGAATCCTGATTCTGTATTTTGCTTTGGCGCGCCGGGCTTAGACAATATACATAAACTGCAATTGTTGAATAAAGGGCAGTTATCC
>MHEL01000171.1:181-838 GCA_001803815.1 Nitrospirae bacterium RBG_19FT_COMBO_42_15
CATGGGGTATAGTAACCTATCATCCGCCAACGCTTGAAGAAATCAGTATTAAGATTCAGATAAAAGAGCTTTTAAGCGCTGTGGAGATGTTTTCTGATATCTGCTGGGTCTTTACAATGCCGAATGCCGATACAGGGAGCAGGACGATAATAAATGCCTTGAAGGATTATGTCCAAAGGCATCCTGATAATGCAAGGCTCTTTAGTTCGCTTGGTCAGAAGAGATATTTATCATTATTAAAATGTGCGGATATCATGCTCGGCAATTCATCATCAGGCATAATAGAGGCGCCTTCATTCAGGCTGCCTGTGGTAAATATAGGAGATAGGCAAAAGGGGAGACTGCGGGCAGAAAATATTATAGATGTTTTAGAATGCAAAAAGGATAAGATTGTAATTGCCATAAAAAGGGCTGTATCAAAGGGATTCAGGGATTCTTTGCGGGGTTTAAAAAATCCATATGGTAATGGAGATGCAAGCAAGAGGATTGTTGATGTCTTAAAAAAGGTTTCATTAGAAAAGATATTGAAAAAACAATTTTACGGGCACAGGTTATTGTAAATTTATTCTATGGATAAAGATAAATTAAAGACATTATTAATACCTTCTGACACAACTGTTAAGCAGTCTATGCAAAAGCTCAATGAGACTGCTGTGA
>MHEL01000171.1:907-16394 GCA_001803815.1 Nitrospirae bacterium RBG_19FT_COMBO_42_15
CGCCCATACACGAGATAATGACAAAAAGATTTATGTCTATTAATGAAGGAGACCCCAATCTGCAGGAGAAGGCAAGGGAGCTTATGAAAAAGAACCTGATTGAGCATATTCCTGTGGTTAATGGCTCTGGTTTTGTTATTGATGTTGTTTCATGGGTGGATTATTTGGAAACAGAAAACAAAGAACATAAACAATCCCTCCTTAAGAATCCTGTTGTAATAATGGCTGGAGGTAAAGGCACAAGGTTAGACCCCTTTACAAAGATACTCCCCAAGCCGTTGATACCCATAGGCGACAAACCCATCATAGAGCATATTATGGATTACTTTCATAAAAACGGTTTCTTTAGATTTATTCTGATATTAAACTACAAAAAAGAGATGATAAAGATGTATTTCAACGAGAATAAACCTCCTTATGAATTGGAGTATGTTGAAGAGGATGATTTTTATGGCACAGCAGGAGGACTTTCGCTGTTAAAGGGCAGACTGAATGACACCTTCATAGTAACTAATTGCGATACGATCTTAAAAGGCGACCACAGTGACTTTTTTAACTGGCACAGGGAGAGGCTGAATATGCTTACCATAGTCGGCTCCCACAGGGAGGTAACCGTGCCTTACGGCGTTTTAAATATGAGCAACGGCCTCTTATCAGGTATAGATGAAAAGCCAAAAATTGACCTTTTTATAAACACAGGCACATATGTTCTTGAGCCTGATGTGCTGAATCTGATAGATAAAAACGAGCATATTGACATGGACAAATTGATAACAAAGGCAAAGGCAGTTTATCAGGACAAGGTTGGCGTTTATCCATGCTGGGGCGGATGGTTTGATATCGGCCAGTGGGATGAGTACAGAAAGACCATGAAATATATGGGTGAGCAGGGTGAAGATGTATAAAGAGCTATTTTCCTGCAAGGGCAGGACAGCGATAGTTACAGGAGGCGCAGGTTTAATCGGCAGAGGGATTGTGAAGGCGCTGCATGAATTTGGCGCAGAGGTCTATATTGCAGATATTGATAAGAATAAGGCTGATGAGCTTATAAGGGATATTTCAGTCAAATATGTTTATCTTGATATTGCCTCTGACGATTCTATTCAAAAGGCATTGGCAGAGGTAATAAAAAATTCAGGTAAGATAGACATACTGGTAAATTGTGCGTATCCGAGGACAAAGGACTGGGGCATGAAATTTGAGAATATCCCTTTTTCTTCATGGAAGGCAAATCTTGATAATCATCTTGGCGGATATTTTTTGTGCTGCCAGAAGACTGCTGAACAGATGAAGGCAAAGGGCGGTGGCACAATAATAAATCTGAGTTCAATCTACGGTGTTGTTGCCCCAGACTTTTCCATATACGAAGGCACAGAGATAACAATGCCTGCAGCATACTCTGCAATAAAGGGAGCAATTATCAGCCTGACAAGGTATATTGCAACATACTACGGGAGCTATAATGTAAGGGCAAATTCAATATCGCCTGGCGGTATATTTGACAACCAGCCAAAGTCTTTTGTAGAAAGATACACAAAAAAAACACCTTTAAAAAGGATGGGCGCACCTGATGATGTTATTGGCGCTGTAATCTTACTTGCCTCTGATGCATCCTCCTATATTACAGGCCAGAATATCCTGATTGACGGTGGATGGACAGCATGGTAAATAAGCTATGAATGTATTAGTTGTTGGATGCGGCTCTATCGGCAAGAGACATATTAATAATCTGATAAAACTGAATAATATTGTAAGCGTATTTGTTTACACAAAAAATAAAAATTGCCTGAAAGAACTGGATAATGAAAATAAAATTAAGACTATAAATAATTTAGATGATATTAAACCTGATTTTGCAATAATTGCCAATGAAACACACAAGCACATTGATACTGCAATATCATTAGCAGAAAGAGGCATTAATCTATTTATTGAAAAACCCCTCTCTCACAGCTTAGCAAAGACAGATGCTCTAAGAAATATTGTAAAAGAAAAGGGTTTAAAGGCTTATGTTGCATATAATCTAAGGTTTTTAAAGGCTATGGGGTATGTAAAAGAGCAGATTTCAAAGAAGGCTATCGGAGATTTATATTTTGCGAGGATTGAGGTAGGGCAGTATCTGCCTTCATGGAGAGCTGACAGGGATTATAAAAACTCATATAGCGCAAGCAGAGAAAAGGGAGGAGGGGTTGCATTAGACCTTTCCCATGAGATTGACTATATGCGGTATCTCTTTGGCGACCCGAGCAACTGGAAGGTGGTTAAGGCAAAGGTCAGTAATTTAGAAATAGATTCAGAAGATATCTTTGAAGGGATATATCTTTATGATAATAATTTTATCTGTAATGTTCATATGGACTATCTTCAGTTGAACAAAAAACGGGAGATGAGAATAGTAGGCAGCAAGGGTGAAATCATATGTGATCTTGTTAAAAATGAAGTAACAGTGAATGTAAATAACAAGAACTCAGCTATAAATGACAAAGGCATGTTTGACATTAATAAGACATATACTGATGAACTGATGCATTTTATTGAATCTATAAAAAGAGATGTTGAACCATCTATAACACTTGAGGATGGCATAAAGGTCTTAAGGCTTCTTGAGGATAAGAATGTATAATGGCAAGGCCGTGCTCTGTATAATACCAGCAAGGGGCGGTTCAAAGGGCCTGCCAGGGAAAAATATAAAGGAGCTTCTGGGCAAGCCATTGATTGCCTATTCAATTGAGCAGGCTAAGCGTTCCAAATACATAGACAGGGTTGTAGTCTCTACTGAGAGCGCTGCCATTGCAGATATCTCTAAACAGTATGGCGCAGAAGCGCCATTTATAAGGCCAAAGGAGTATGCAGAAGACGAGAGCAGTATCTTTGATGTGCTTTTGCATGCAATGGACTGGCTGGAAAAGAAGGAGAATTATCCTTTTGATATATTGGTTCTTCTTCATGTTACTGCGCCTTTGAGAAATGCAGAGGATATTGACAATTGCATTGAACTTCTGGTAAAAAAGAATGCTGACAATGTCTTTTCTGTTACGCCTGCTAATAGAAATCCTTCCTTTAATATGGTAGAGGCATCAAAGGATGGAAAGGTAAGGCTTGTCAAAAAAGGTGATTTTGTTACAAGACAGTCTGCGCCAGAGGTCTTTGATATGAATGCATCAATTTATGTATGGTGGAAGGATGTGCTCAGGGGAAAAAGAGCCACCCTCTTAGAAAATAGCCATATCTACATTATGCCAAAAGAACGCTCTATTGATATTGATGATGCCATTGATTTTAAGATCGCTGAAATGCTGTTAAAGGACTCTATTGGCAGGGCTGTAAGATAATGAAAAATTCTCAATACTTTAATAGAAACTCTCTTATCATCAATCCGCTTTCAATGCGGAAGCATGACTTAGAAATCTCGGTTGTTAAGGATTTAAATGCTGATAAAAACCTTTCTACAGATAAAAGGATTGAAACAGTTGCTCAAAGAATTATTGATGCAAAAAGAAATAATGCAGCAGTAATCATGATGATGGGCGGCCATGTAGTCAGGGCAGGCGTGCAAAGGCATATAATAGACCTTATGGAGAAAGGTTATATATCCTGCCTTTCAATGAACGGCTCTGTAATGATACATGATTTTGAATTTGCCCTTATTGGAGCAACAACAGAGAGCGTTGCAAGATACATAAAAGAGGGGCAGTTTGGTTTATGGCAGGAAACTGGTCAGATAAACGATATAATCAACAAGGCGTATAAAAATGATATGGGTATGGGTGAGGCAATTGGAGAGTCGATATATAAAGGCGATTATAAATATAAAGATATCAGCCTGCTTGCTGCTGCATACAGGCTAAAAATACCTGCTACTGTTCATGTTGGCATTGGCTATGATATAATCCACGAGCATCCAAATTGCAACGGCGCTGCGACAGGAGAGACATCTTACCGAGACTTTCTGCGCTTTGCAAAGGTTGTGGAAAATTTAGAAGGCGGCGTGGTAATGAACTTTGGCAGCGCTGTAATGGCGCCAGAGGTCTATCTAAAGGCGCTCAGCATGGCAAGAAATGCTGCAGCACAGCAGAGACGGGCAATTAAAAGATTTACAACCCTTGTCTGCGACCTCCATGAACTGCCAGATGACTTTAATAAGGAGCCTGATAAGAGTTCAGCAGGCTACTATTTCAGACCATGGAAGACAATGCTGGTCAGGACAGTAGCCGATGGCGGAGAGAGCTTTTATGTATGCGGAAGGCACTCTGAAACAATCCCGGCGCTATGGGGTGCAATAAACGAAAAAAATCGTTGACTAATTATGGAACATTAAGTATAGTATGCCGTGAAATTGGTGAGGGGAGATATAAATTTCAAGTTTTTAAGTTTAGAGGAGGGGTTAGTTAGCTTTTTAAGGGGGAATTTGTAAGTTAAGTAATAAGCTGTATCTGTAACTTAATAATTAGTTTCAACAGATTTGTATCATCAGGACTCTGTCTTTGGACAGAAGATTTTGTATCAGTTTTGGATTGTTTAGATTTAGGTTATAGTAGATGGCTAATATTTTACCTGTAAATTCCTTATGGCGGCAAACTTATAAGAATATTTTTGGCACCTTTGGTCTTTTTTCCGAAGTAGCTTTCAGTTGCCTCAATCTTTCTGTTCAGAAAGATATCGGTTTTTTGTCTTGCCGATATAGCCAGCTCAATTATTGTAACAACTCTAAGAATAGTTGGATAATTCAATCCTGCTTGTTTGGCAACTCTTCTTGCAGAAACCTCAGGCTCAAAAAGCCGAATAACCCAAAGTCAGTTTTTATAAGAGATATTATATGAAATTGAATGATATTTCAGAATTGTACTGGTACGCTATTTATGTGAGGTCAAGGCACGAGTTTCATGTATTCGAAAGGCTATCAGGCGCTAATATAGATTCATTTCTGCCGACAGTGGAGAGACTTAGCAGGTGGAAGGACAGAAAGAAAATGGTGAACTTTCCACTTTTCCCGGGTTACCTTTTTGTTCACATCAATAAATCTTACAATAATATATTAACAGTTTTAAAAACAAATGGGGTCGTAAGATTTCTTGGCTTAAGTCCTCGTGAACCAGAGCCTATTCCAGAGGAACAGATAATATCTTTAAAAAAGGTTGTTGAAAGTAAAGAATTTCTTGATCCCCATCCATATCTAAAAGAGGGTCAAAGGATAAGGATAAAAAGAGGTGCCCTTGCAGGGGTGGAAGGTCTTCTTATTGAGAAGACAGGACAGCATAACCTTGTTATTTCAGTAGATATACTTCAACGAGGGGTCTCTTTAAAAGTAGATGCATCTGAAGTAGAGATAGTGTAGGTTTTTAGGTTTTTTTGTTTTATATCAAGTAGTCTTTTTAGAGGATAGCTTTATACTTTTGGCTTAATCACTCTGTAGGTTACATTCCCCAGAAATGGGTATGTAACTGAGAGGGCGGAGCTGTATAAAGAGATGGCCTTAATTGAAAAGATAAAATCAAAGAAAATCAAGTATCGGTATAATTATGCTCGGCTATGTATAATTGCTCTAAGAAATCAAGGAAGTTATTAAAATGCATCACCTGTTAAAATGGTTGATTGGACTATTAGGGGCCGAGAATATAAAGGCTATAATAGGAAGTTTAAAACGGAGGGCATTCAAACTCAACTTTCTTGAGATGCGAATTGATTTGAATAGTGCAGAAATACCTTCTCAATCGCATGAAGATATGACTGTCAGTGGATATTCCAAAGACCTTGAAGAAGGGTGTATCAGCCTGTTGAATAGTGTTGGAAGTCTTGGGTTTTGGGATCAGTCAAGATTTCATAAGGAGATTCTGAACACAGTATATGATGCTAAAAATGATATTTTTATTGTTAGCAACAGCGGCTCTCCAGTTGGCTTTGCTGTTCTTCACAAAAAAATCTTGAGCAACGGTTTAAGAGAAGTTGGATATATTGCTGTTAGACCTGAAAATCGCGGTAAAAGGCTGGGGTATGAACTTATAATTCATATTCTAACTGAAATAAAGAAAAGGGGCATTGAACAGGCATATCTTCGCACAGATTCATTCAGGGTACCAGCAATAAAGACATATTTGAAGTGCGGCTTTTACCCATATATAAAAAATGAGAATGAAAAGAAACGATGGCAGAGTGTGATGAAGGCTATAAATTATACAAAGAACAGCCGCATAAAGGTTTTGTTGATTTCTAAGAAAATTCATAAGTTAAAATTGACAAATAGATTTAAGGAGCTTGCCCTTGCGTATTTGCGAATCATCTTTGGAAGGCTTAGACGGGGAATGCAGACTATAAAATTGGAGGAGGCATTCAGGTCGCGCTTTAATGCAAAGAGGGCAATTGTATTTCCACATGCAAGAACAGCCCTTCACTTTATAATCAAGTCAATGAATTTTGAAAAAGGCAGCGAAGTGCTTATGACGCCATTGACCATTGCAGATATGGTTAACAGCATCCATACCCTCGGACTCAAACCTGTATTTGTTGATATTGAATTAGATACTTTTTGTTTTGAAATAGATAAACTGAAGATGTCTATTACGCCAAAGACAAAGGCTATATTGATTACTTATATCTTTGGCATCGTGCCGGATATTGAAAAAATACAGAAAATAGCTCAGGAGCATGGCCTGAAACTTATTGAGGACTGCTCACAATGTTTTGATGCCTCATATAAGGGGCACCTGATTGGAACATTTGGAGATGCAGCATTCTTTAGTCTGACAAATTTCAAGGTTTGTTCATCGTTGTTTGGGGGTATGATAATCACGAATGACGAGAAATTGGCAGACCAATTGAATAAATTCAGGGATAATAGTTTATTGCCAGCCAGAGGATCAATGCTCTTAAAACTTATATCAAAAGATTTGATATATTCAGTATTCTTTTCAAGATGGCTCTTTTCCTATTTCACCTATTTTGTCATTATGATTTTAGAGCGCATAGATCCAAAGATTACCTATCGTCTTTATTCCGGAAATATAAAGGTTATCCTTGGGCAGCATGGCAACAGGTTGTTTGAAAAATTTCCTGCTGATTATCTAATGGATTATACTGATGTGCAGGCAGATGTGGGTCTGGCTTCTTTGGCAAGGGCAAAAGAGGTTACTGATATCAGAATTAGAAACGGAGAGATGCTCAGGGGATTATTGCAGGGTGTATCGCAAACAAAAATACCTGTCAGATTAGAAGAGGCAGTGAATGTATACTGGAGGTTCCCTATAATAAGCAATGATATGGACGGCTTAAAAAGGTTCCTTCTTAAAAATGGAATTGATTCAGCCCCAACATATCTTGCATTGTGCAGCAGCGAGCCTGGTTTTGAGCCTTACCACGCATCAATGCCAAATGCTGAAAGAGTAAAAAATAGTGTGCTTGTAGTGGAGGTAAATGAGGAGTTAAAGGAAGATGACATCCGATGGACAGCATCGCTTGTTCGTTCCTATTTTAAGAAAGATGTCTTCTAACATAATTCTATGAACACTCTGCTTAAAAAGATAAGAACAAAGGTGCCAATAGGACTCTATCATCTCGTGAAATCGAGATTTTTGAGAGTTAAATTTCCTCACGCTATTCAGTTTAACATTACTTTCAAGTGCAATCAGCATTGCGCCTATTGTGGAATATACAAGGAGAACAGGGCTGAAATGACTACTGAGCAGATATGTAGAATGATAGATCAGTTCGCTGAGCTCGGAACCTCCAGGCTGTCAATTACAGGGGGTGAGCCTCTTCTCAGGGAAGATTTCACTGAGGTTGTTAAATATGCCAGGGAAAAAGGATTGTTTGTTTCGCTGGCAACTAACGGTTCTCTGATTGAAAAGCACATAGATGGGTTAAAGTATGTGAACAGTGTAAATATGACACTTGATGGCCCTGAACCAGTTCATGATCAGCAAAGGGGCAAGGGCAATTTTAAAAAGGTTATAAGAGCAGTTGAATTGATAAAAAAAATGGGTATACCAGTCTATATAGTTTCGGTTATTACAAAGAACAACTGCACCAATATTCATAAAATACTGGAACTTGCAAGGTCGTTGAATATTAAAGTGCTTCTCCAGCCTGTATTTTTTGCTGAGCAATCCCACGCAAACAATTTAGAGGGATATGCAAATGCAAGATACGATGATAAAATAATGATAGAGACATTAGATTATCTTATAAGGTTGAAGGAGGAGGGTGACCAGTCGGTTATACTGTCTAAAAGGTATTACATGAATGTTAAAAAATCAATTGCCAGTGAAACAAAAATTAAATGTCGGAATGCCGGTTCTTTGTTTTGCACAATATCACCTGATGGGAGGGTGGCGCCTTGCAATCTGCTTGTAAGGGATATGAGATGGCTTAATGGAAATGAGGTTGGGTTCAAAAAGGCATTTATAAATATACCTGAAGTGAACTGTGGAGGATGCATCAGTTCTTTTCTCGACATTGATGACCTATATTCTCTCAAACTTGATGTTGCGTGGAACTATTACAAACATTATTTGAAGCTTCTAACTATGTCTTGAATCTAAAAAACTTAAGCACTATAAAATAATATTATTATGCATAAATAGCTGCTGCACTTGCTGGAAATGAATATTTCGTTATGATTATGCCTGAATAGATTTGTGGGCGCGAGCTTTATTATAACTGCTGTGGAGATTGCTTAGATGATAAGATGTGAGGAGGGATAATGAAGGTTTTAATTACAGGAGTCTCTCAAGGTTTAGGTTGGTTTTTGGCGAAGGAGTTGTTAAGACAGGGGCATGAGGTATGGGGAATTTCTCGTAAAGGAGCGGAGCATCAAACTATAAAAGATCTCCATCAATATTCCAACTTTACTTATAGTTCGTGTGACCTGACTCAAGAAAATCAAGTTGTCAAATTTATTGATGAAATTACACAGCGTAATTTTTATGCAGAGGCGTTGATTTTGAATGCTGCTTTGATGGAAAGTGATTACATAAACGACCAGTGGGATTTTCTGAAATTTAAAGAGATTATAGAGGTCAATTTAATCGGGACGGCCAACTTGACTGCAAAATTGCTGCCTTCTTTCCAGCAGCGAAAAAAGGGAATTATAGTGGGTATTTCTTCCATTGCGTCTATCAGGGCGTTGCTTACTAATAAGATTGCTTATGCTGCCAGCAAGGCTGCATTAAATATGACCTTTGAGTCGCTGAGGCTGCAAATGGGGTATTCTTATCCTAATATACGATTTATTACGGTAATTTTGGGGCCATTGGAGCGTAAAGATCAACCATTCAGTAGTTCATACTCACAGGTTGCCCCCAAAATAATTTCAATTATTAAAAAAAGTAAGTGGAAAGAAGTATATAGTTATCCTCTAATAAGTTCAGTAATTTATAAATTATTTTGTATGATACCTGATCGCTTTATTGCCAAGTATATCATTCAACCAAGGCGTCAACACATGGAAAAACCATGATACGATTTTCAGCTATTTCTTTTAAATCTGATACTGAGAGTGCTTTCTGCTTTATTTCTATAGGGGGGATTTTTTACAAAAATAGCAATCCAAAGAAATCGGGTGTTCTGCATGTCGGCCAAAATGTTGCCAGTATGCAGGAGAGGCGGGTACATTAAAATGCGATATTGTTTTATTATAGGTTCTTCTCGAGGGCTTGGGGCAGCGTTGGTGGAAGAGCTTCTTAAAAAAGAGGATATATATCTTATCGGATTTGCTCGTTCAGATATAACAGACATACAAAATGCCGAACGATGGCTTGCTACGAAAAGATATCAACATGTCAAGATTGATATAACCAGCCCAGAATGTACAGAAACATTGAAATCAATTTGTTCCGGGTTGTCTGGCAAACCTATTATGGTTATCCATAATGCCGCCCTTGTTAAAAGTGATTCTTCAAATGACAAACGGATAAATTATCCAATTTTTGATGAAATTAATCACATTGCAATAGAAGGGTTGAGAAGAGTATTAGAGGGAATAGAATATCATATGTTAAGTTTCGGAGGGGTTTTCATTGGAATCTCTGCATTTAGCGCCATATTTCCACCTGTTCAGGAACTCCGTTTGGCCTATCCAGCTACAAAAGCCTATTTAGATATGGCGCTACGTTGTTTAAGATTTGCATGGGGAAATAAAGTTAAGATAGTTACTGTTCATCTGGGTCATCTCGATTCTTTAGGAGATGGGAAAAGATATTGGTTTGTGCCGAATTATGCACAGACTGCTCAAAAAATTGCACAAGTCCTCGGACGCACAAATATTCCAGATGAAATTAATTATCCGTTTCTATATAACTTACTTTATAGGCGTCTCCTTGTTTTTGTGCCGGACTATGTTTATTTCTGGATTATTAATTTGCTAACAAGGTTTATACCCGAACAAAAAAAGTGATTTTAGCATATGCACGATTCAGGTATATGCATCCAACCTAACGGAAAATAGAAAAATAAAATGAGCGGCATAGGAGATACAGGCAGGGCTGCTTTTACCGTGTAATGAAAATTAGCAAGAAGAGAGGTTAAAATGAAAAGCGATCGTAACTATGAGAATCCTCAGCACTTTTGGGAGTACGCTGGTAAGGTTGGATACAATAATGTAATATTCTCTAATTCTGTGGTGGCCAACCATATTGTGGAAAAGCAAAATATTACGGCTTTAAATATGGCAGAAAAGCTGGGACTGAATGAAAAATCGCGAATTCTTGAGTTAGGATGCGGTGATGGAGAGTTTGCAGAATATGTGCTGTCGCCACAGTTTCAACATATAGATGCCTATGATCAATCGGCTTCTGCTATAGAACAAGCACGTTCTCGCTTAAAACCTGACAATATTCAATATCATGTTTCTGATCTTACTCTTCACGATTTTGAACAAGGCAGTCAGTGGGATGGAGCCTTTTGTATTGCATTTCTGCATCATGTCAAGGCATTTACACCCTCCATTGTAACAAGACTTGCTAAGGTTGCTTCAAAGGTAGTTGTTTTAGAACCTAACGGAGACAATATAATACGCAAAGGATTAGAACTGTTGCCTTCTCACAAAAGCGCCGGTGAAGACAGCTTTCGCTTGCAGGAATTAATACATATTTTTAAAGAAAATCGCTACCAACCTATAGATATTCGGAAAATTACCTTTGTTCCCTCTATGTGCCCTAAGCCACTTTTCCCACTTTTTAAGAAATTAGAAAAAATAGTAGAAGGCAGCTCGCTGTTAAACCGGCTGTGCGCCACCTATGTTATCGGGTTTCAACAAAAATAAATACTTTTTTAATGAGCGAGTGTATTTATAATACATGAAAACTAAATTTAGAATCTATCATTTTTTGATTTTGGCAGGGTTGCTTTTCTCTCTGTATAGGGTTCATATGGCTTATCAATGGGTTGAAAAATTAGCAGCATTGGATGATCATCCTGCGGTGAAACTTATATTTTTAGACCCTTCAATCTGCACATATAATACAGGCGTTTTTTTAGCACTTTGCACTTCTAAAACAGATATTGTGGCTATAGAAGATGCTGTTCCAGGCGATTTGGGTTATATGTTGTTATCAAGCATTATTACTTCTTTTGAAAAAAGGCCACTCACCAAAGCAGATGCTGTTAGGGTCAACATCTGGCTGAGTTGGGCAGGCGTGATATTTTTAGCCATTGCCTTAATGGTTGCCAACCTGAAAAGCACAGCGATTATAACTGTATTTATAGGTTCATATTTTATTAAGGGAGAAAAGATACTAATGGATTATTATGGCGGCATATTTGCTGTATTTTGTATAGCCCTTGGTGTAGTGATTTTTTTTACTTTAGCCAATAATCGGAATTATTACAGATATCGTACTTTATTTCTCCTTATCTCTTTGTTTAGTCTGATGTGGGTCCTGCTATTAAGAGAACCCATTGGTCAGATAGGAATGGCTAGTACTTTATTTGTTTTGATTATAAATCTTGTGAAAGAAAGAGCAAAATGGCCGCGTAAGGTTTTAAAATATGGCGTTATGGTGCTAATGATTTACAGTATAACATTAGCGCCGTCGGCCCTTTTATCCGCAAGAGACTTAATTTGGCATATCCCACAAGGAAATGGGTATAAATATCCCAAACACGCAATTAGCCATAGCCTTTTGATTGGACTGGGAACTCCCCCTGCGCCAAATTCATGGGGGATTACTCGTTCGGATAAAACGGGAGTTGAAATAATGAAGAACATAGACCCTGATGTTATTTACGCATCTAAGAAATATTATACGATTTTATGGAAGATATACCTTCAGATGTTTATAGCACAGCCATTGGAAATTATTAATATTTATTGGCACAATATAATGATAACATTAGGGTCCGCAACCAATATAATGAATTATCGTTTTTATATAGGTAGTTTGTTTGTTCTAATAATTGTAGTTCCTATTAGACTAAAAGGTCAACTTAAGAGGGTTCTTAATAATGATGCTGGGGTTAGGGCTGGCATCTTGTTTAGCATTTATGCAGGGAGTATTATCTCATCCTTGGTATGCAGGTGTGGCAGAGATTGGGTTTGTAGTTAGTATTTTTGCATTACTCGAAATATTTGTACAAAATTGGACTACAAATCTCTTAAGCAGAAAGGTGAAAAATGTTTGCAAGATTTAAGTTTCTTATATTTTTATTAGTAATAAGCATTACTGTATCCTGCAGCAAATCAGATGAGGCAATTTTGATCAGAGCAGCAGAACAAGGCGATGGGGGAAAAGTGATTTATTATTTAAAAAAGGGAGCTCCAATTGATGCAAAAGACGGATTAGGATATACAGCTTTGATGAAGGCAGCATCTAACGGTCAAGATGACATTGTGAATCTTCTCCTAGAGCGCAAAGCTAATGTCAATGCAATAACAGTCTTTGGCACTACGGCTCTTATGCAGGCAGCATGGAAAGGGCATATAAAAATAGTAAAACTCTTATTGGAAAACAACGCAGATATTCATATGCAGGGAGCAGGGGGATGGAATGTTTTATTTTTCGCAGTTTCCTCTCCTCAATCTAATTCAGAAATAGTGCGATTTTTATTAGAAAAAGGTCTAAATCCCAATATGAAAGATTACATTAGTTGGACTCCAATAATGTGGACTGGTGGTAATCTTGAAATTGTAAAAATTTTGCGCCAAAATGGTGCGCAGTAATAAGTATTTTGATTTATAAAACCTTCTTAAAATGCCATTCCATGAGCCCGCGCCACTCTCATAAAATCATGAGGAAATCTACCATTCAAATATTAATGCTAAAGCCTCTAACCTATATAATCAAATATCTATTATTACCTGCAAGCATTGCCCTCTATATGATTTACCCGTTGCTGACAGGTGAATATTTTTATTTCAACACTGAATATGACCTTTACAAGTCTTTTCTGGTGAATTTCATAGAAACGCTAATGCATGGTGAACTGCCTGTCTGGAATGAATATGTTGGCGGAGGGCATCCTGCCATGTATTTCGGCCATTATCCCATTACTCAAAACACAGTTTTTTATATGTTGTTTGGCGTCAATGATTCTACATACTATTTTATGAGAATTGTAAATCTTGTCATTTTATTGGCAAGCTTTATTTATGCAGGCAAAATTCTTAAATTTGGCTATCTGATATCTTTAATAGGAGCGCTTGTTTACTTCAGCATAAACTTTGTATCAAGAATAATAATAGCTGATACAATAGGCAATCTTGTACTCGTCTATCCCCTTCTGATAGTCTTGTTGTTTCAAATAATAAAAGACAGGCAATGGAAAACCATTTTGCTCTTTAATCTGGTTTATATATTTTGGCTGGCCGGCGGCCATATAGTTTATGTGTATCCTCATTTGATAGTGCTTTCCATTATTTACTGGATTGGGATGTTTGTCATAGATTTGGAGCCATTTAAATTAAGGAGTTTGAAAAAGTTTACCATATTATATTTTATATTGTTTGTTGTCCCGATATCGGCAGTTTTATACCAGTATTACTTTGTTTACGATATTATAAAGGCTTCCAATAGACTTAAAGATGGATTAATAGTCAGCCCCTTTGAACCCATTGTTTGGAAGCAGTTGTGGCGTTCATTTCAATCTTCTTCCTATTTCTGGATGGGATTATTTTTAACAACAGTATATTTTGTACGCAAGTATGCAAACAAATCAAAAATTATACCTATTATATTAACAGTGGCGGCGGCTTATTTAATTGCAGTAAATATAAAATCTGCCGCAATCTTTACAGATTATGTTCAGCTTTTAAAATCATCTGATTTTATAGTTGCCCTGCTGTTATACATAATATTATCCCAGTTTGTTTTTAGGAGTCGTATTTATTCTTTTTCACAAGCAAGTTTCAGTGATTTTGTAATCTTCACGATATATATATCTCTCCTATCTTATTACTTTTATCTTCCAGAAAATATTTCAGGATATGACTATGACCTTTTTAGGGAATTGAGTGCGCCTACCCGTGTAGTATTTATTTTTTGCGTATTATTTTCTATAGAGAATTATCCGAAAAATAAAGAGGTAAAAATTCTGATACTGTCTTTGTTTATCCTATATCTGATACGTTCGCATTTAACAATTCCATTAATGCGTTTTACCGGGATTGTTTGGTATTCTGTGAGAGACGGGTCTATTTTTAGCCCCCTTTTTGCATTTCTGTTTATGTTTGGTTTAAAAAACATAGCAACTCATTTTTCTGCTACTATATTGAAAAACAAATCTTTGAAATATGATAATGTTGTAGTTGCAAAGTCGATTGGCCTTGTTGTGCTTTTGGCTTTTACTATTCTGTTGATTCAAGATTCGTATAATAAATTTTATAGGGGGCAATCTCACAAATATGTTTCCCCTAATCGTCAGCAACTGGCTGTTACTCCGCAGGAAGTTGGGGCATTAGAGGCCCATAAGAGTGTTGCACCGCTTAATGAACTGTTATTGGATTTAAATAATAAAACAAATTATTTCTATAGGATTTTTGAGCCTGAAGGCAGCAGACACCACTTATCCGGCTATCTGCAAGACCATAAAATCTATGATGCTGCTATATATGAGTCAAGCATATCAAGGGATTATAAGGATTTTCTTGAATATACCATATTGAATAAAATGCCACCAGATAGCAAGGAGATGAAAAATATTCTTCCGCATTTTGTGTTTGCAAAGCATGTGCATAAAGGATTTACCACTACATCAACAGAAATTCCCTATAGTGATATTTATCTATTTTCCCCGGCAGATGCTCCATATCTCAAAAATCAGAACATTGAGTTTTTCTGGGATATTATGCAGGTAAAGTATCTTGTCATTGGTTCGGTATTTTCAAAGGCTTTAGAAGAATTTTCTAATAAAGAAAATTATAAACTGCTTGGCTCTTATCCAAATTTAGATTTAAACGTATATGAGATTACTAAAAATAAAGGGTATTCAAGATTTGGGATTTTACCTTTAGAAAATGGAGAAGATTTTGACAAGGCAGCGGAAAGGATTAATTCAGGAG
>MHEL01000172.1 GCA_001803815.1 Nitrospirae bacterium RBG_19FT_COMBO_42_15
TCTGCATTAATCGGGATTGACATGAACACAGAGCCGAATTTATACACGCTTTCACTCATCCTTGAAAATGAAAAAGCCAAAAAGATAAAAAAGAACTATAAGATTAAAGTAAGGCCTGCTAAGTTTGGACTGCAAAAATTGACCCTTCCAAAAGAGATGGTGGAGTTGGACGAAGAAACCTTAAAAAGGGTGAGGGCTGAGCAGGAAAAGATTGGAAAGGTGTGGAATATTTTCACAGAAGAATATCTCTGGCAAGGAAATTTTATTGCGCCCACAGAGGGGGAATTATCCAGCAATTTTGGCTTAAGAAGGATAATTAATGGCGAACCGAAAAATCCCCATAATGGCATTGACTTTGCGGCGCCTGAGGGCGCGCCTGTCTATGCGCCAAATCACGGCAGGGTTGTTTTTATTGATGAGCAATTCTTCAGCGGAAAAAGTCTTATTATTGACCATGGTTTTGGACTCTTTACAATGTATTTTCATTTATCAGAGATACTTGTTGATGACGGCGAGGATATAAAAAAGGGACAGGCCATTGCAAAGGTCGGCAAGAGCGGAAGGGCAACAGGCCCGCACCTTCACTGGGGCATGCGGCTCAATGGCGCAAAGGTAAACCCGATTTCTATTGTAAACCTGCCGCTGGAGTAGTTAAAGCCCTTGACAATTATTCCAATAAAGCTTAATCTATGCCCATGTTTAAACTAAAAAATATTATTTTAATATCTTTAATAATCGGCATCCTGACTGCCTCCTGTTCAAAGGCAGTCAAGCCGTCAGAGGACATTGTAAGGATAAAGGCTATATTGAATAGTGTTACAAAGCTGCAGGATAAGTATAAAGGAAAGGACTTTGGTGATTTTATGGCCTTTGTATCTCCAAAGCATAATGCCTCCTTTAAAAACGCTGTAGAAAAGTCAATGACAGAGTTTGATGAGATTGATTTGGCGCTTTATGTTGACAGGATAGACATGGATAAAGACACCGCAAGGGTAAATCTCCACTGGGAAGGCACATGGAAAAAAAGCGGAAAACCGATTAACAATAACGGCAATTCAGTCTTTAGCTTTTCAAATGAGCCGGAACCAAAGCTGACTGGCATTGCAGGAAGCAATCCCTTTGAGCTTTATTCCATAAGCAGCGCCCCATCTGAAAAATGAGCAATAATACCATAACAGACTTCCTTGTTCTTGGCAGCGGTGTTGCTGGTCTGCGGGCTGCAATAGAGCTTAGTTACTATGGCAATGTTACAGTTGTAACAAAAGACAGGCCTGCAGAGGGAAGCACTGGTTATGCGCAGGGTGGGGTAGCAGTTGCGCTTAGCGATGAGGATACTATTGGTTTTCACTTCAATGACACTATTAAGGCAGGCGCAGGTTTATGTAACAAAAAGGCTGTAAAGGTTCTTGTTGAAGAAGGGCCTGAAAGAATACTTGAGCTTATCTCATGGGGCGCCAAGTTTGATATGCTCGGGGAGAAGCTCTCCTTCGGCAGAGAAGCTGCTCACAGTATAGATAGAATCATCCATGCAAAGGGCGACGCAACAGGCGAGGAGATAGAGAGCGCTCTTCTAAACAAGGTTATGTCCATTCCAAATATCTCAAAGCTCCCCTTCTGCTTTACTGCGGACTTGATTGTTAAAAATAATATATGCAGAGGGGCGCTGCTCTTATCTCAGAGCGGCGAGATTTTTCCAATCTTTGCAAAGGCAGTTATTCTTTCAACAGGCGGATGCGGCCAGATATATTCAAGGACAACAAACCCTGCTGTTGCAACAGGCGACGGCTTGGCAATCGCCTATCGCGCAGGCGCTGTGCTGACTGATATGGAGTTTGTTCAGTTTCACCCCACTGCCCTGTTTCTTCCTGCTGCCCCGCAGTTTCTTTTATCAGAGGCAATGCGAGGCGAAGGCGGGATATTGAAAAATATAAAGGGCGAACGCTTTATGTATAAATATCATCCTGACGCAGAGCTTGCGCCAAGGGATATTGTGAGCAGGGCAATATTGTCAGAGATCCGTGCTGCAAAGAGTAATTTTGTCTACCTTGACATGACACATCTAAATAGGAAATTTATCAGGGAGCGATTTCCCAAAATCTACACTACCTGCCTTCAATACGATATAGACATTACAGAAGACCTTATCCCTGTCAGCCCTGCAGCACATTATATAATGGGGGGAGTGAAGACAGATACAAATGCCGCAACAAGCATTAAGGGACTATTTGCAGCAGGTGAGGCGGCATGCACAGGCGTGCATGGCGCTAACCGTCTTGCAAGTAATTCTCTTTTAGAAGGCCTTGTATACGGCGCAAGGGCAGGAAAAGCGGCAGGAAAATATATAAAGCATGTAAAAGATATTAATTCATTTGTCAGAAGATATGCTATGCCTAAAAAGCGCATTATTAAAAAAGGCTCTTTTGATATAGACAAGATTAGAAGCTCTTTAAGAAAGATGATGTGGGCAAAGACAGGGATTGTGCGCTGCAAGAAATCCCTTAACGAGGCATTAAAAAAACTAAAGAAGTGGAAAAAGGTTGAAGGCTCTTTTTTAAAAATCAGAAGGGAGCTTGAGGTAAAAAACATGACTACTGTTGCAAGACTAATAACAACAGCAGCCTTATTGAGAGAAGGAAGCGTCGGCGCGCATTACAGGAGCGATTTTAAGGAGCATGGCAAAAACTGGAGGCGTCATATCTTATTAAAGGTGCATAGGTGATTTTACTTGAAACATTACTGAATGCCATACAAATCAGAAAACATTTTTTTAACAACCGCTTTTAAAGGGCTTAAGTCTTCCTTTATTGTCTCCCAAACAATATCAATGTCTACGCCAAAATATTCGTGAATAAGCCTGTTCCTCATCCCTACTATTTCTGTCCACGGTATTTCAGAATAATGCTTCTGAATATTATCTGGGATTTTATTTCCAGCCTCTCCAATAACTTCAAGACTTCTTACAACAGCCTTTATTGTCTTTCTGTCTTTAGAAAAGTCTTCAAAAGTCATCCCTTTGGTAAAGTCTTCTATATCTGTTATTGATTACAATATGTCATTGAGGTAATCCTGCAACAGTCTTTTTTCAGACATATACTACCTCTTGTAGAATCTGCTGCCCGATGTACGGCTTCAATGCTTTCTTGGTTACAAGCTCTACCCTTACACCAAGCAGTTCCGATAAGCTGTTTTCCAGCTTCATAAAGCGAATAAAGCCAATGGGTCTCTCAAATTCTACAAGGATATCCAGATCGCTCTCCTCGTCCTGCTCCCCCCTCACATAAGAGCCGAAGATGCCAATTTCTTTCACACCATATTTTTCTTTTAATTCTTCTTTATATTTTTTAAGCATATTATTTATTTCTTCAAGCGTTTTCATTTGTCGCACCTCGCTAAACCTATAATTAAAAATGATTCTAAAATAAAGCCTTTAAAATAGCAAGGGTTTACACCTCTAACATCCTGTCCAATGCCCTCTTTGCCTTTACCCTGATATCATCCGGCACCTTGATTACATACTGCATATCACGAAGTGCATTTCGCAGGCTTCTCAAAGTTATCCTTTTCATATTCGGACAGACCATGTGTTCATAGGCAAAATAAAATTCCTTATCTGGATTCTCCTTTTTTAAACGATGGCCCAGACCCTCCTCTGTGCCGATAATAAACTCCTTCTTATCTATCTCCTTTGCAAGCCTCAAAATACCTGATGTGCTTGCAATGTGGTCTGCCATATCCTGTATCTCCAGTGGACACTCAGGATGGACAATAACTACTGCCTCAGGGTGTTCTGCCCTCAGGCTATTAATGTTAGCCGCGGAAACCCTCTGATGCACATGACAGAAGCCGTCCCATGTGATGATTTTCTTCTTTGTCCTCTTTGCAACATAGGCAGAAAGATTCCTGTCTGGCACCATTATTACTGTATCCTCTTTTAATGATTCAACAACCTTTAAGGCATTTGAAGAGGTGCAGCATATATCGCTCTCTGCCTTAACAGCAGCAGAGGTATTTACATAGCATACAACAGGCGCTGCGGGATATTTTGACTTTAAGTCTCTCAAAGTAAATGCGTCAGCAAACTCAAAGACGATTCCCAATAAATCACGATATTCTTTTCTATCAGTCCGCCTTGGGCCTTCAACTGTAATCATATCTGCCATTGGACAGCCCGCTGTAATCTCCGGGAGGAGGACAATCTTATCAGGCGAGAGGATTGAGGCAGACTCTGCCATAAAATGCACGCCGCAGAAAACGATTATCGGATTATTGGTCTTTGCCGCTGCCCGTGAAAGCTCAAGCGAGTCGCCGATTATATCTGCAAGGTCCTGTATTTCTGCACGTTGGTAATTGTGGGCAAGAATCAGGGCATTTTTCTCTTCTTTTAATTGCAGAATCTCTTTGGTTAATATTTCTTTATCTTCAAGTATTGCTGTTGACATATTATAGTGAGTTTATGCCTTTACCACATTTACCTTAAGCTCTGCTGTTATCTCCGGATGGAGTTTGATGGGAACTGTAAAAGCGCCTAATTCCTTGATTGGATTTTCAATGTGAATCTTCTTTTTATCTATATGAACGCCCTCTTTTGCCAATGCATCCACAATATCCATTGCTGTTACTGAACCAAAGAGCCTGTCTCCATCGCCAACCTTTTGCGCTATTGTAACAGAGGCATTATTTATCTTCCCTGCAAGCGCCTGTAATACCTCTTTTTCTTTTTCTAAACGCTTCTCTGCATGCTTTAACTCTTCTTCTAATCTTTTCTTATTTACCGGTGTAGCCTCTACTGCCTTCTTTTTTGGAAGCAAGAAATTTCTTGCGTACCCGTCTGACACATTAATTACTGCGCCTTTTTTGCCAACCCTGTCAATATTTTCAAGTAATATAACCTGCATCTTATCCCCCTCTACGGCTTTGCCGTTTAATTCAAGTTTTTTTCCTAATCGCAGCTATTTATTCTTTAGATCCTTTTTAACCTTTTCATTCTTTTCTTTAATCTCTTTCCCCGCCTCTTTAAATGCCTTGCCGATATTCTCATTTGTCTTTTTGATCTCTTCTTTTATCTCCCTGCCATGCTCCTTTATCTTAGGTGATTCTGCCCTGAAATAACCTGCAATGCCTTTATAGCCATCTTTGAAAACGCCGCCAACC
>MHEL01000173.1 GCA_001803815.1 Nitrospirae bacterium RBG_19FT_COMBO_42_15
TATTACCCCCTCTGCCTATGCTGCCGGCATTCCAAAGATGAGCAAATATCTATTTAGAAACGCCTTAACAAATGAACTTCAGGCAAAGGCAGTTGTTGAATATGCGATAAATAAACTGAACCTAAAGAGATTTGTTGTTATCCATCCTGATGAGGCATACGGCACAGAGCTGAAGGACTTTTTTATAAAAGAGGTTGAGAGATTAAATGGCGAGATAATACATATTGAGCCCTTTGGGCTTGAGGATGTAGATTTTGGCAAGCAGATGGAGAGGATAAAGGAAGCAGATTTAAAAAAGTATGGAACCTTTGAAACTACTATGAGCCAGAAGGAAGAGGGCAAGGAGATAACAGTTTATAAGCCGGGATTTGACGCAGTATTTATACCTGCTGATTACAATAAGGTTATCCTGATTGCCCCTCAGCTTGTATTGTTTGATATAAAGGGCGTTGCACTCCTTGGGGCCAATGGCTGGAATTCAAAAGACCTTGTGCAGCTTGGAGAGAGGTATGTGGACGGGGCAATATTTGTGGATTCATTTTTCATTGACAGCCCAAGGCCGATTGTAAAGGACTTTGTAAAGAGATACCGCTTTAAATACGAGACAGAGCCGACATTCCTTTCTGCACAGGCATATGATACAGCAAAGCTCCTGATTAAAATATTTAAGGAAGGTGTTTTAAATAGCAGGGATGTCAATGAGGCGTTATATAAGATTAAGGATTTTGAAGGCGTAACAGGACGCACCTCCTTTGATCAGGACGGAGAGGTTCAGAAAAATTTGTTTATGATAAAGGTCAGAAGGAATAGATTCATTGAGGTTAATTGATGTTTAAAAAGGTTTTAATAGCAAACAGGGGGGAGATTGCACTAAGGATTATCCGCGCCTGCAAGGAGCTAAAGATTGCAACTGTTGCAATCCATTCAGAGGCAGATGCAACAACACTTTATGTTAAAAAGGCGGATGAATCGTGCCTTGTGGGGCCTGGCCCGCTTTCAGGGTATCTGAACATATATAAAATTATTGAAATAGCAAAACAACGCGGAGTAGATGCAATACATCCCGGCTATGGCTTTCTTGCAGAGAATCCTGAATTCGCCAAGTCGTGCGAGGAGAATAACATTACCTTTATCGGCCCCTCCTCTGATGCTGTGCATAAACTCGGCAATAAGATTGTATCAAGGCAGATAATGAAAAAGGCTGGAATCCCCATTGTGCCTGGCACAATGGAAAAGATGAATTCAGAAGACGAGGCTGCAGCAGAAGCAAACAGGCTTGGATATCCTGTAATGCTAAAGGCAGCAGCAGGCGGCGGCGGCAGGGGATTAAGGATATGCAGGAATGATGAGGAATTAAGAAGATTCCTTCCAATTGCAAAGAAAGAGTCGCTCTCTGCCTTTGGTGATGAGGATGTCTATCTTGAAAAATGCCTTGAGGCGCCGAGGCACATAGAGTTTCAGATTGTTGCAGATAATTACGGGAATGTAATACACCTCGGCGAGAGGGACTGCTCTATCCAGAGGAGGCATCAGAAGCTTGTTGAGATTGCGCCGTCGCTCCTTCTTGACGATAAGCTCAGGCAAGAGATGGGCGCTGCTGCAATAGCTGCTGCCAAGGCGGCAAATTACAATAATGTCGGCACTGTTGAATTTCTCATTGACAAGAACAAGAATTTTTATTTCCTTGAGATGAACACAAGGATTCAGGTTGAGCATACTGTAACAGAGGAGGTTACAGGCATAGACATTGTCCGCGAAATGATAAGGATTGCCAGAGGAGAGAGGCTTTCTATAAAACAGGAGGATGTGAAGATCAGGGGCTATGCAATAGAGTGCAGGATAAATGCAGAAGACCCTAAGAACAATTTTATTCCTACAACAGGGAGGGTAACAGCATATTATTCACCGGGCGGCATCGGCGTCCGCATAGACGGCAATGTATATGTCGGCTATACAATCCCGACATACTATGACTCTATGCTCGCAAAATTAACTGTAAGGGGAAGGACATGGGAGGAGACAGTTGACAGGATGTACAGGTGCCTTGACGAATATGTTATCCGCGGCGTAAAGACAACCATACCATTTTATAAAAGGATAATGCTTGACGAAAATTTTAAAAAGGGCGAGTTTAATACAAATTATATTGATGAGAAGATAGAAGAGCTTGTATATCAGGATGAGAGGGACCCGAAGGACTTAGTTCTTGCAATCTCAGCGGCAATCGTGGCGCATTCGGGGTTATAGGGGCTAAAATGAAAAATAAGAAAAAAGAAAACAAAAAGCAGAAATCAAAAGCAAAAAAACAGAAGACAGAAAACAGAAGCCAGAAGGTGGAAAAAAGGATAATGATAATGGATACGACCCTGCGGGATGCGCACCAGTCGCTTCTTGCAACAAGGCTCAGGACTAAGGACATGCTTCCAATTGCAGAGAAGATAGACAAGATCGGATACTGGTCTATTGAGATGTGGGGCGGCGCAACCTTTGACAGCGCATTAAGATTCCTGCGCGAAGACCCATGGGAGAGGATCAGGCTGCTAAAGAAGGCAATGCCAAATACGCCATTTCAGATGCTCCTTCGCGGCCAGAACATTGTCGGCTACCGTCATTATGCAGATGATGTTGTAGAAAAGTTTGTTGAAAGGTCAATTGCAAACGGTATTGATGTTCTTCGCATCTTTGATGCGTTAAATGACTTCAGGAATATGAAGACAGCCATAAAGGCAACATTGAAATACGGCGGTAAGGCAGAGGCTGCATTCTGCTATACCATAAGCCCGGTTCACAACAACGACCTTTTTGTTGACATGGCAAAGAGGCTTGAGGATATGGGCGCAGATACAATCTGCATAAAGGATATGGCAGGCCTGCTTTCGCCGTATAATGCCTTTGAATTAGTTGGCAAGCTTAAAAAGGCTGTAAGGCTGCCGATACACCTTCACACACATGATACAAGCGGCATGGCAACAGCCACATATCTGAAGGCAATAGAGGCAGGCGTGGATATAGTTGATTGCGCCATTTCATCTTTAGCATCCGGCACATCCCAGCCTCCGACAGAGACATTGGTAAATACTTTAAAAGGCACAAAATATGATACAGGGCTTGATATAAATCTACTTGCGGAGATTGCTTCATATTGTAGAGATATAAGGACAAAATACAGCAAATTTGAAAGTAAATATACAGGCGTTGACCCTGATGTGCTTGTTTATCAGATACCAGGCGGAATGACATCCAATCTTGCATCCCAGTTAAAGGAGCAGAATGCACTGCAGCGAATGCCGGAGGTTTTAGCAGAGGTTCCGCGCGTAAGGAAGGACTTTGGCTATCCTCCGCTGGTTACGCCGTCAAGCCAAATAGTCGGCACACAGGCAACATTGAATGTTTTAACAGGCGAGAGATACAAGGTTATTACAAGCGAGACAAAAAATTATCTGAAGGGCTTGTATGGAAAGCCGGCAGCGCCTATAAATGAAGAAGTAAGAAAAAAGGCAATTGGCGATGAGGAGTTTATAGAGTGCAGGCCGGCAGACCTTATTGAGCCAGAGCTTGAAAAGATGAAGGCAGAGGTTGGCGGCAAGGCAAAGGATATTGACGACCTGCTTTTATATGCGCTCTTTCCAAAGGTGGCATTGGAATTCTTTGATTTGCGCGAGAAGGGGATGCTCCAGCAGGAAGATGCTGCTGTTGAGGAAAAGAAGGATGAAAAGGCTTCAGATGCGCCGCCGCATCTTGCGCCAAGTGAATTTAATATAAAGGTTCATGGCGAAACATATCATGTCAAGGTTGGCGGCATGGGACATAAGGGCGAAGGCGGCAGGCCCTATTTTCTCTATGTGGACAATCAGCTTGAGGAGGTTATTCTTGAATCCCTTGTTGAGGTTGTTCCCAGCACAGTAGGACAGATAGATGCAAAAGTGGGAGGCCATTCCAGAAGGCCAAAGGCATCGCATGAGGGCGATGTAACAACAGCAATGCCGGGCACAGTAGTTGGCGTAAAGGTTAAGGTAGGCGATAAGGTAAAGGCAGGGGACATGGTGGTTATAGTAGAGGCAATGAAGATGGAGAATGAGATTCACACGCCGATTGACGGCGAGGTAAAAGAGATATTTATTTCAAACGGCGACAGTGTAAATCCTGACGAGGCGTTGATAGCAGTAAGATAAGGAGAACATTTTGGACATTGATATTTCACAATTAATGCAGAATATTTCTATTATGGCGCTGCCAATTCTTTTTGCAATTACATTTCACGAGGCAGCGCATGGCTATATAGCAGACAGGTTTGGCGATCCCACAGCAAGACGCCTCGGCAGGCTTACATTAAACCCTATTGCCCATATTGATATATTCGGAACCATAATCCTTCCCCTCATTATGCTCTTTACTACCAACGGGAGATTTATATTCGGCTATGCAAAGCCTGTCCCTGTGAACTCTATGAACTTTAAAAATCCAAGAAAGGACATGGCAATTGTCGCAGCATCTGGGCCAGGAATAAATATAATACTTGCCATTATTTCAGGCATCGTTTTTCATGTTATAAAATATTTAATTCCAATGATAAATATAAATAATCCAGCAGGTTCTATCTTAACTACAATATTAGTTCCAGTAGCTTTAATGCTAAATAAGAGTGTCTTTCTGAATGTGCTCCTTGCTGTATTTAATCTGATACCCATTCCGCCTTTGGACGGCGGCAGGATACTTGTCGGCATACTCCCAAGGCATCTGTCTGATTCGTACAGCAGGATTGAGCCATACGGGATGTTTATATTGATGGGATTGCTCTTTTTAGACCCCTTTCATACACTAAGCCGCATCATGTGGCCTGTTATTTCATTGTTAACTGATATTATTCTGGGCATAATATAAAAGTAAGGAGAGTTTTTTCATGCAAAAGATGCGTGTATTAAGCGGGATGCAGCCGAGCGGAGGGATGCACATTGGAAATTTGATCGGCGCCTTGCAGAACTGGATTAAATTGCAGGAGGAGAACGAGTGCTTCTTTTTTGTTGCAGACTGGCATGCTGTTTCAACAAACTATGAAAATACAAATGATATAAAAGAAAATATCAAGCAGATGCTGATTAACTG
>MHEL01000174.1:0-1000 GCA_001803815.1 Nitrospirae bacterium RBG_19FT_COMBO_42_15
ATTGTTTTTACCTCTGCTCATTTCTTAAGATTTTTGCCAGAAATATCGGGCAATTGTCATAATCTTCATTATGGCAGTAGTTTGTCCTTCTGTCTTTGCTTGTGTTAAATAATGATATTGAAGCTGTACATAAACCGCTCTCTATACCGCAATATGGACACATTGCTTCATACACATCATAATTGGTTTTCAGGTTATCTAAAGTTATATTCATTTCTCACCTCCTTATTTCTTCTATTTTTACTTTCAAAGATTACCCGATATATATTGCATAAGTATTACTTTATTGTGAAATTAAGGTTAAATTTTAGTTTGTTAAAAGGCTGCTAAGATGCGCTTCTTTGGTTTTAAAAGGCAAAAGGTGTGGATAAAGATTTAACACAGAATTTAACTAAGCTTAATTCACAATACACAGGCATCCGTTATTATCTAACCGTCAAAGTCAAATTGAAAGGGGGTGACGAATAATCAAACAGCAGGTTTGGGGATGCGCTCATATTATTAATTTAATGTTTAAGAGGAGGGCAAAAAAAATGATGAAGAGATTGGTTTACGCAATTATATGGTTTTTGATTGGCGTCTCAGCGATTATGACAATTCCAGATGAGTCTGCCATCATATATACTGATGAAGCATTAGATGTGACTCATAGCTCTGAGGTTTTGAGTAGATGAGAAAGGCAATTTTATAGTTTCTATAAGCAATATATATGGAGATATTAAGCATAAAACAACCTTATCACCCTGTGGTTAATGGCAATGCTTACAGATAAAGATTTAACACAGAATTTAAACAGGCTTAATTGCCAATACATAGACAATGCTTATTATCTAAAGCATAAAAAACAGAAAGGGGGGATGAAATGGTTAAAGAAGTGTAAGGCAGTAAGCAACAGGATGCAGGGTTTTATTAATTTAAATTATGAAAGGAGAATGTAAAATGAATAAGAAAGCAGGTTACATCAAGGCAATAGTATTTTTAATCATTATGTTAATCGTAG
>MHEL01000174.1:1078-1215 GCA_001803815.1 Nitrospirae bacterium RBG_19FT_COMBO_42_15
TCAGCCGATGCTCCGTTTGAAATTGCCAAAGGGCTTTAAGGCAGAGGCAATTATTGACACCACAAGACCGGAGCAGGCTAATTTTGCAACACAGGCAGACATGAATGTGCTTGATTCATCTGAGAGATATCTCTTCC
>MHEL01000174.1:1301-1472 GCA_001803815.1 Nitrospirae bacterium RBG_19FT_COMBO_42_15
GTTGCAACAGGGCTTGTTGCTACCGACGGTCTAAAGGCTACACCATGGGGCACACTTCTTATTGGCGAAGAATATCCTGGCGGTGGTGTATGGGAGATACTAAATCCATATGCAGCAGATGTAAAGGTTCGCAGAGATGCCTTAGGCACATTTTCCCATGAGGGCATTGTA
>MHEL01000174.1:1578-5998 GCA_001803815.1 Nitrospirae bacterium RBG_19FT_COMBO_42_15
CCTTAAAGGTCAAGGCAGGCGACGCTGGTATTGGTGATTGGGTATTGATTACTGACCCAAACAATGCAAGGGCAGAGGCAATGTCTAAGGGTGCAACAGGATATTACAGGCCAGAGGATATGGAGCTTGGCCCTGATAATCTTATTTACATTGCTGTTACAGGCAGCGCTAATGATAAGAACTATGGCAGAATAATGAGGCTTGATGATAATGGTTCAAAGCCTGTAATTCAGGTCTTTGCAAATGGCTATTATAATGAAGGTAAATATGAGTTTACAATGCCTGATAACCTCCTGTTTGACAAGAATGGTAATCTTTACATTACAGAAGACCCGTCAGTCTCCTTTGTTACATCAACCAATCGTGCAGATGATGTATGGGTTGCCCTTCCGGATAAGGATGGCGATGGCATGAGCGATGGACTCTATAGATTTCTTAGCATTGAATCCTGTGGCGCTGAGCCATCAGGCATCCTATTTGATTCAACAGGAAAGAAGCTTTATTTGAATATTCTTTCAGGCGAGCCCTTTGAACGTAACGCAACTTATGTTATAACAGGGTTTCATAATTAGTCTGTTTGGCCTTACTCTTTCTCCCCTACTCAGGCATCCCATCTTTTAAGGGTGGGATGCCCTTTTTTTAATTCAACAGGGAAGAAGCTTTATCTAAATGTACTCTCCAGCGACCTTTCAGTTATATGATAACAGGTTTTAAGAGCTAAACCCTTTCCATTAATTCAAAGAGGTGCCGCAGCTTCTTTTTAAAAAACAGGGTTTCTGAGTCCTTTGGATATTTTATTAATAACTCCCTCTTCTTTATCATATCAGAATTTAAGTTGTATTTCTTAATTACCTCTATAGCATCAGTGAAGTCCTGCTCTGTGCCTCGCAGAAGTTTACTGAAAATAAAGTCTGTAGGCTCCAGAACTTTTAATACAAGCTGTTTGCCTTTATATGCGATTACAGCCCTCTCTCGGTATCCTTCAGGCAAAGGCACTATTCCCCATCCTGCTATATTTTCACTCAGATTAAAAGCTATGTCTTTTGCTTTAAGATAGTCTATAAGCTCGTAATAGGCTTTATCAGAGCAATTAATTTCAGCGTCAATGTCAATAGTATAACGAGGGATGCCATAAACTGACATTGCAAGTCCGCCAATGAGCAGCAATTCAATAGCCTCATTTTTTTTAACTGAAAATTCTTCAAAGGCGTCAATATATCTCTGTAATGGATTATCCATATTAAGAAAGGTTAATTAAGCAAAGGCAATATGCTTTTTAAAAACGCCCTGTAGTCTTTTTTGTAGTCATCATCTCTTATTATAAAAGGTTTTATTATTTTTTTCTGCGCCAATTTTTCAATAGAAGGATTCTTCTTGAATAACCACCTGAAAGCAAGATACCAGCTTAGCGCCTTTATAAGCGCATTTTTAATTATAGGGCTTGCAATTCTCTTTTCGCACTCTTTTACAAGCTCAGGATTAAAAATCAGCTCAAGCCAGAGGCTTTTTAAAAGTCTTGTCTCTTTCAGCAAGCCATCAAGGGTGTTTACAGGTTTATCTGATAGTTTCTGAAGATAGGTTAAATGTATAGAGCTCATTTTCCCCTCTTTCATGCATATCTTGCAAAGTTAAACCTTTTCTACTAATCTTTTATTTGAATCTATATCATAATATCATATGATATGCTTGTTGACAAACCTTTTTTTAAGTCATATAATTTAATGTAATGCAAGGTAAAATTTTGTATTTTAGTGTTTCTGGAGGTAAATAATGGTAAAGGAGATTATGACTGCAAAACAGGTTGCAGAGTATCTGCAGATGGATGAGCGCACAGTTTATAAACTTGCGAGGGGCAGGGTAGTTCCATCAATGAAGGTTATGGGACAATGGAGGTTTAAAAAAGGACTTATTGACGAATGGATTGAAAAGGGATGCAGGAAGAATAACAGCAGAAAAACAAAATAACATTATAACAAGATAGTTATAAAGAAAGGACTTGATGAATGCAGAGGTTGTGGATTGAGTCTGAACAGGATTTTAAGCTGCAGGATTATATCTCTAAGACATTACAGATTGACCCTTTAATAGCGCAAATTCTTATCAACAGGGGCATAAAAACAATAGAGGGGATAAAGGATTTTCTGACTGCGTCGCTTGATGAGCTTTATAACCCGTTTCTGCTTCCTGATATGAAAGAGGCAGTGGAGAGGATAGGGCTGGCAATAAAGTCAGGTGAAAAGATATTAATTTATGGCGATTATGATGTTGATGGCGTTACTGCAACCTCGCTTTTATACCTTTTTTTTAAGGAGATAGGCTATGAGGCCTCATATTATATTCCAAACAGGTTAAGAGACGGATACGGCCTGAGGGAGGATGCGATATGCAGAATAAAGGAGCAGGGGATAAATTTATTAATAACTGCTGACTGCGGCACAACATCGCATTCTGCTGTAAAAAAGGCTAAGGATCTCGGTATTGATGTTATTGTTACAGATCACCACGAGCCGCCGCAGATTCTGCCAGAGGCGTATGCGATGATTAATCCGAACAGGATTGACTCTGCATATCCATTTAATGGTCTTGCAGGTGTTGGTGTTGCGCTGAAATTAGCGCAAGGGATCTATTGCTGTTTAAACAGTTCAAACAATGTAGGGGCGTATAATTATACGCCCTTACACAGTCCTCTGGAGCCGATGCTATACAAATACCTTGACCTTGTTGCGCTTGGCACTGTTGCAGATATTTCTTCATTGACAGGCGAGAACAGAAAGTTAGTTAAGGAGGGGCTTAAGCTGTTATCAAAGGCTGATAGAAAAGGCATTGCTGCATTAAAACTTGTTTCTAATCTTGACGGAAGCGATGTCAGCGTAGGCACAATCGGCTTTACCTTAGCGCCGAGGATAAATGCAGCAGGAAGGCTTGATGAAGCCAATGTCGGAGTTATGCTTCTTACAACAGCATCAGAAGAAGAGGCCATAAAATGTGCGAAGATTCTTGATGGGAAAAATAGAGAGAGGCAGATGATAGAGGATAAGATGCTAAATGAGGCGATTGAGATGATTGACAGCAAGATTGATATTAAACATACAAATGCTATTGTCCTGTCATCTGATAAATGGCATCAGGGCGTAATCGGCATAATAGCCTCTAAGATTGTTGACAGATATTACAGGCCGACCATCCTTATCTCTGTTAATGAGAATGGAATTGGCAAAGGGTCTGCAAGGAGCATCCCTGGCTTTCATTTGTATCAGGGACTTTCTGAGTGCCAGTCATATTTAGAAGCCTTTGGGGGACACAAATATGCTGCCGGCCTGTCAATCAGAAAAGAGAATATTGACGCATTTTCAGAAAAGATTAATGAGGTAGCGGCATCAAGTCTAAAAAAAGAGGATTTTATCCCGAAGCTGTATATTGACGGCGGATTGAATGTAAAGGAGCTTAATTTTAACCTTCTTAAAGAGATAGAGCGTCTGGAGCCTTTTGGCGTTGGGAATCCCGAACCTGTGTTTGCTATAACTGACGCTGAAGTTCTCTATCCTAAAATTGTAGGGAGCAATCATCTTAAATTTAAACTGCGTCAGGGAAATGCCGGCGCAGATGCCATTGGTTTTAATATGGGCGGATTTATTGACAGGCTTAACGATGAAAAGGTGGACGCTGCTGTTACACCGAAGCTGAATGAATGGCAGGGGACATTAGCCGTTCAGATGAAGATTAAGGATATAAAATTTCCGGATAATTAAATCTTATGAAGACAATAGATGACATAATTAACAGCATATTATCTTATAATCCTAAGGCTGATGTGGAGCCTGTTAGAAAGGCATACGCATTTGCTGAAAAGGCCCATTCAGGACAGGTGCGCCATTCAGGGGAACAATATCTGAGCCATCCAATGGAGGTTGCTGATATCCTAACACGGCTTAAACTTGATGTCCCTTCAATTATTGCAGGCATACTGCATGATACTGTAGAGGACTCATCAGTAAATCTTGATGAGATAGGCAGACAATTTGGCGAGACTGTTGCGCTGTTAGTTGACGGCGTTACAAACATAGGCAAGATTGTTTTTAAGACTAAAGAGGAGAGGCAGGCAGAGAATTTCAGGAAGATGGTCCTTTCCATGTCAAAGGATATAAGGGTTATCCTTATCAAGCTTGCTGACAGGCTGCATAATATGAGGACATTACAGCACCATACAACATCAAAGCAGCAGTGGATTGCACAGGAGACCATTGATATTTATGCGCCCCTTGCAAACAGGCTTGGCATTGGATGGATTAAGGCAGAATTAGAGGATTTATGCCTGAGATATTTAAAGCCTGAGATATATTTTGAATTAGCTGATAAGGTAGCAAAGCGCAGGGATGAAAGGGATAAGTATATAAATGAAGTTATAGAAATTGTGAGAAAG
>MHEL01000174.1:6149-7707 GCA_001803815.1 Nitrospirae bacterium RBG_19FT_COMBO_42_15
ATTCGCTCTGGACGCCTGTGCCGGGCAAGTTCAAGGATTATATCGGCGTTCCAAAATCAAATATGTATCAATCGCTGCATACAACGGTTATATGCCAGAACGGAGAGAGGGTGGAGTTTCAGATAAGGACAGAGGATATGCACAGGGTTGCTGAAGAAGGCATTGCCGCGCATTGGAAGTATAAAGAAAAGGGTTATATTGACGAGAAGGATGAGAGTATATTCAGCTGGCTGAGGCAGCTTGTGGAATGGCAGAAGGATGTGAAGGACAGCAAGGAGTTTATGGACACATTAAGGGTTGATATGTTCTCTGATGTTGTCTACATCTTCACTCCAAAAGGTGATATCAGAGAGCTTCCAAAGGGCTCCACACCGATTGATTTTGCCTACAGCATTCATTCTGATGTTGGAAACCATTGTGTCGGCGCTAAGATTAACGGAAAGATAGTTCCTTTAAAATATCAGTTGAGAAGCGGCGACACTGTTGATGTAATGACAGACCCGAAGCATATTCCGAATAAGGACTGGCTGAAGGTTGTAAAGACGCCGAGGGCAAAGAACAGGATAAAGCAGTGGGTTAAGATAGAAGAGAGGCGGAGGAGTTTTGACATAGGCAAGAATTTATTTGAAAGGGAGTTGAAGAGAAACGGCCTTAATCCGAATGATTTGCAAAAGCATCCTAAGCTGTCAGAGGTCTTTAAATACCATCATGTCACCAGCATTGAAGATTTAATCGTTGCTATTGGCTATGGCAAGGCATCAGTCCGTCAGGTTGTAAATGTTTTTGCCCCTGAGAAGATAGCGCAGGGAAAAGAGGTTGTTAAAAAACAGCCCAAATCAGCAAAGATCGGCGTAAGGATAAAGGATATAGACGATATACTTGTCCATTTTGCAAAATGCTGCAATCCTGTGACAGGGGATAAGATAATTGGTTTTATCACAAGGGGGAGGGGTCTTACTATACATACTACAGACTGCCCGAATATTGATGAGTTTAATTATAATAAGGACAGGATAATTGAGGTTGAGTGGGACAGGACAGAGAAGAAGGCGCATCCTGTAGAGATATCTGTGCTTACTTTGGATAAGCCGGGCTTGCTTGCAAGTGTATCTTCTGCAATAACGACATCAGATGCAAATATAAGTCATGCAGAGGCAACGACAAGGGAGGATAAAAAGGCTGTGTTAAATTTTATAGTAGCTATTAATGACCTTGAACACCTAAAGACAGTGCTGGAGAAGGTCCAGCGTGTGGAAGGTGTATTACAGGCAAAGAGGGTGAGGAAGGGGTAAGGGTAAGGAAAAGAGCAGCGGGTTGCGGGTTACGCGTTAAATTTTTGATTTGCAGCTCGCAACACAGAACTCGTAACTTTTAAACTGGAGGTGTGCCATGTTATGCGAATTTAGTATTGTGCCGATTGGCGTTGGCAGCAGTGTAGGCGACTATGTAGCAAAGGTTTTAAAAATTATTGATGAGAGCGCCATGCCATATAAATTGAACCCAATGGGCACTGTTGTGGAAGGTGATATGGAGAAGATATTTGAGCTTATAAAGAAAT
>MHEL01000175.1:0-4148 GCA_001803815.1 Nitrospirae bacterium RBG_19FT_COMBO_42_15
CAAGCCCTATCAGTATCATGTCATGGAGGATGTATGTAAGCTGGACAATAATTTTGGGCAATGAAAAGAATTGAGGAATCCACATGATAATGCCTGTGATGCCGAAGAGTATCCCTGCCCAGAATATCATCTTAAAAAACATCTTCTGGCCAGCATTGAATTTTCCTTGAGGAGGCGACTTTACACCTTTGCCAAGATACCCGCCAAAGACCCTAAGCCACTCCTTGTCATCCTTATCAAAAACCGCCGCCTCACCCTTCCACTGGAAGTACATCATAAAGAGTGAAATGATAAAGACAATCCCAATCCAGTGGTGAATAAACCTTGACAAGTCAACTCCTCCAAAGAGTTTTGTTATGCCAAAAAAACTTTTATCGTATAACCCTATGCCAGTTAACAGTAGGATTATAAAACTTATGGCATGTACAGCATGCACCCCTCTTTCTTTTGTTGTATGTCTTTCAATTGTTGCCATGTTATTCACCTCCCTTATACTTCTTCGGCCCGATAGCTATATAATGCAAAATAATCGCTGCAACTGTTGTGCCCACGCCAATATAGCCGAGCGGCTTTAATACCTTTTTCCAGAATGCAGTTGTAACAGGCATTGCAGGCCGTTCCGGCAAACCGTAGAAGGATGGAAACTCCTGCAAGACATACATTACAGAGAGCCCTCCAAGCTCGTTTTCTCCATAAATCTTCTTCCCTCCTGACTTTGCATCCTTTATCAAAGAATCCCTGTCGCCGAATCTTATTGCCTCAGAAGGGCATGTCTTTGCGCATGCAGTAGTAAGTCCGTTTGCTGTCCTGTCAGCGCAGAGATTGCATTTATAAACCTTGCCTTTTGCATCATCATAATGAGGCACATCAAATGGACATGCAGAGATGCAGTATTTGCATCCGGTGCATTTTTGCTCATCAAGATACACTGTGCCGTCATCGCGTCTTGTCAAAGCGCCCGGCACAGGGCATACAAATACACAGGACGCATCCTTGCAGTGCATGCACCCAAAGGAGAGGAACCTCCATTTCACTTCGCCCTTCTCAACCGTCTCCCTGAATCTAACATGCCTCCATGTTGCAGAAGAAAGGCCTGACGGGTTTTCATAAGAGCCTGCAAAGCTGCTTTTTACTGCAGGAAGGCGGTTCCACTGCTTGCACGAGACCTGGCATGCGCGGCAGGCAATACATCTTGATACATCTATTAGCATTGCATTTTTCGCCATATTAACCTCCCTTCCTTATATCACATAGAAAGGCTTTAGATTCCTGTATAAAAGTATTCGGGTCGCCGATATGCGCTGTAAGATTGTTCACAATATCACCAGTGCATATCCCCATATATCCCCAGTGCCATGGCAGCCCAATTAAATGAACCTTTTTGCCGTCAAGGTTAAATGGCTTGAATCTCTCTGTTACCAAAGCCTTTGCCTTTACCTTTCCCCTCGCTGTCTCTATTGTGCAGTTGTCGCCTGTTCTGATGCCTTTCTCCTTTGCAAGTTCAGGAGAGAGCTCTACAAACAGCTCCGGCATAAGCTCGCAGAGCCATGGAAGATTTCTTGAAGCTGAACCTGAGAGATAATGCTCTGCAAGCCTGTAGGTTGTGCCGACAATCGGATATTTATTGGCATCGCCAAGCTTGTCCATATCTGACGCCCATATCTTTACAACAGGGTTGAACTGGATCGGCGATAAAAGATTTTTCACAGGCGATTCTACCGGCTCGTAATGCTCTGGGAACGGACCCTCTGCAAGCGGTGAAAAGAGTCCTCCCTTTCCATCAGGCCGCATGATAAATGCATCCCTTCCGCCAATGCCAATGAATGGCCCCTTCTCCTCCTTCTTTGCTGTTGGCGCTAAATCTGCCTTAAAGTCAGGCACATCAGGCCCAACCCATTTACCCTTCTTGCCGTCAGGAAGCTCTGCATTCGGGTCCCATGTAATATATTTCTTTGCCTCTGACCATGGTTTGCCATTTGCATCTGCTGAGGCGCGGTTGTATATAATGCGCCTGTTTGCAGGCCATGCAAATGCCCAGCCAAGATTGGCGCCTATGGTATCACCCTTATCAGGCTTTCTGTTTTTAGACCTGTTCTCCTTCGGAAATATACCTGAATATATCCAGTTGCCGCATGCAGTTGAGCCGTCGTCCTGAAGCAGGGCAAAGATAGGCATATTCTCGCCTGCCTTAACAACAACTTTCCCATCCTTCTTTACATCTTTAATTGCATAGCCGTTAATCTCCCTTAAAATCTTCTCTGCATCAGGCGTCCCTTCTCCGTAGTCCCATGTCAAATCAAGTATCGGCCTCTCCTTTTTCTCCTTGCTTTCTGCATAAAGTTTTTTCAATCGCAGACCCAGTTGATATATATACCAGCCGTCTGTCTTTCTATCTGCCTCTGATTCAATTGCCTTGAATCCCCACTGCACCCATCTGCCGCTGTTTGTGTATGTCCCTTCCCTTTCAACATTGCTTGCTGCTGGAAGGAGAAATACCTCTGTCTTTATATCCTTTGGATTGACGCCCGGCGCCTTCCAGAAGGCTGCTGTCTCTGTCTCATAGAAATCAATTACAGCGAGCCATTCCAATTTCTCCATTGCCTTTCTCTCTAAGTTTCCATTTGGTCCTGCAACTGCAGGGTTCTGGCCCACTACCAAGAAGCCCTTGAGCTTTCCAGCATACATGTCTTCAAACAAGGCCATGTGTGAATAATTGCCGCTTGCTTTAGGAAGATAGTCATAGCAGAAGTCATTCTTATCTGTTGCAGCATTGCCAAACCATGCCTTAAGAAGGCTCTTAAAAAACTTTGGCTTATTGCTTCCAAAGCCTGTCTTAGGAGTTGTCTTTTCAAGATAGTCCTTTAATGTTGGGTGGTCTTTTTTTGATGGTATGCCGAGATAACCGGGCAGGTCATGATAGAGCAATGCAAAGTCTGTTGCGCCCTGAACATTTATATGCCCGCGCAAGGCATTGATGCCTCCGCCGGGCATGCCGACATTGCCGAGCAGCAATTGCAATATCGTTGCTGTGCGGATGTTCTGGACGCCTTTGGAATGCTGGGTCCAGCCCATTGCATACATCATTGTCCCAACCTTGTCAGGCGCGCCTGTTGAGCAGAAGAGCTTTGCAATCTCTAAGAATTTCTCCTTTGGCATGCCGGATATCTTTGAGACCATGTCAGGTGTATAGCGGGAGAAGTGCCTCTTTAGCAATTGAAATACGCAATGAGGATGTTGAAGCTTCCTGTCCTCCATCACCTTTCCATCAGCCCCTGTCTGATACTTCCATGTTGCGCGGTCGTATGTCTTCTTCTCCTTGTCAAAGCCAGTGAATAGGCCGTCCATAAAGCCGAACTGCGGGTCAATCAGTGTCGCTGCATTTGTAAACTCAAGGACATACTCTTTGTGATACAGATTATTCTCTATTGCATAATTAATCATGCCGCCGAGTATGGCAATGTCTGTGCCTGGACGCATTGGCGCATAGATGTCTGCAATAGATGATGAGCGTGTAAACCGAGGGTCAACGCTTATTATCTTTGCTCCCTTTTCCTTTGCCTTTATTGCCCATTTAAATCCGCATGGGTGATTCTCTGCAGGATTCGAGCCCATTACAAGTATGCAGTCGCTGTTCTTTAAATCTATCCAATGATTGGTCATTGCACCCCTGCCGAATGAGGCGCCCAGACCGGGCACCGTAGAGGAGTGTCAGACACGCGCCTGATGTTCAAGATAGACAATACCCAGCGAGCGGTTGAGCTTGCACAGGAGATATGCCTCTTCATTTGAAATCATGGCGCTCCCCATTGAGGCAATCCCCCTGCACTGGTTGATTGTGATATTGTCCTCTTTTTCTACAAAGGACTCATCTCTTGTCTTTTTATAGAGGCTGGCAATCCTGTCCATTGCCCAGTCAAGGGGCTTTTCCTCCCACTTGTCTGAGTTAGGCGCTTTATACTTTACTTTGGAGAGTCTTCTTTCATTTACAATAAGCTGATATGTGGCGCTCCCTTTTGGGCAAAGGGTGCCGAGGCTGATTGGGTGGTCAGGGTCCCCTTCAATATTTACGACCTTGCCGTCAATGCTGTGGACAATCTGGCCGCATCCAACTGCACAGTATGGGCAGATAGATGCAGTCTCTTTCGCAT
>MHEL01000175.1:4180-6892 GCA_001803815.1 Nitrospirae bacterium RBG_19FT_COMBO_42_15
GCAGGTTCAAGGTCATAGTCAATAACAGCAAGGCCTGCTGTTGCTGCTGCTGTTCCTGAGAGCTTTAAGAAATCCCTTCGTGAAACAGTCATTTTGCATCCCTCCCTTATGATATAAGGTTTAGAACATTTGATATTTATATTTTGGCATTGTTTGAGGTTTAGTATTTGGAATTTGGAATTTCACTGTCTGCCTCCTGTTAAAAGCTGCTGATTAGCTGCAAAGAACCATCAGAAACCTACCGGAGCATAAGGAAAACAAAAAACTTTGAATGGAAAAATTGAAACATTGGTATGAACTATAAAAGCTCATACCTTGCTTAGACTTGATGATAATATGTTATGACTATCACATTTAAAAGTCAAGGGAAAATTAATATAGAAAAAGCCTGCTTAATTTTATTGATAACGCTTCACATAACTGGCTGGCAATGGAGCGAAGCGGGATTGCCAGTCCGAGTTGATGCGGTTGTTAGGCGTATTCTTATCCTCTTTACTTTACTTTTTGCCAAGTTAAGAAAAAGGATTACCTTAGACGCCTTAATCCCTTTTTCTTTAAGAAGACGCACATATCTATTGATTAAATTTATCTCTTTTTTGCCTAAAGTTGATTATTTAGCCATTTTAGAATCTTTCTTGTTTTATTAAAATATTTTGAGGTAAATCTTTTATTAGCTTTTTTATAGAAGCTGAGCTTATAATCATCATATCTTGCCTCAATATTAAAAGTGCTAATTTCCGTAAGTTCATTTCTTTGTTTCACAGATAGCTGAATGCCTGTCCTTTCCGATTTAAGCTGTCTTATATACCAGAACTTCATGGGTAAGCCTGTCTGATAATTTATCTGACTCAACTTCAAGATCATAATGGCTTTGAAGATTAATCCAGAATTGAGCAGACATTTTAAAATAACGACCAAGCCGTAAGGCAGTATCCGCTGTGATACTCCGTTTGCCATGAACTATTTCATTTATGCGTCGTGGCGGAACATTAATATCATGGGCAAGTCTATACTGGCTGATATCCATTGGCTTAAGAAATTCTTCAAACAATATTTCGCCCGGATGTACTGGCGGCATTTTTTTGCGAGTCATGGTTAATACCTCAATGGTAGTCAACAATTTCAACATTATACGAATTGCCATCGTGCCAATTAAAGCAAATTCGCCACTGTTGATCGCTTCGCGTAACCGGCTGCCCAAAGTTGCATAGCGAAGCGGCGCAGCTTTGGGCAGTCCGAGTTGACGCGATTGTTATGCGTTTTCATCTTTTGGACCCACCCAAAACAATGGATTGTGGGCTACTTCCCAAAGGTGACCATCGAGATCTTTGAAGTAACCACTGTAGCCACCCCAAAATACCTTCTGGGGTTCTTTGACAAGCGTGGCACCGGCCGCCACTGCTTGAGCAACCATCTCATCAACATCTTTTTCAGATTCGACATTGTGGGCCAAAGTAAATGCTTCGAAGCCGTGTCCTTCAGCCGACACTTGAGCATCCTCCGCCAAGGCTTCGCGCCCATACAAACCTAGCCAAGTACCATTCAACGTAAAAAATGCGACTTCTGGTGGAGATTCCATTCGAGGAAACCCCAGTCCCTTTTCGTAAAAGTCAATCGCCGCCGCCAGGTCGCGAACACCGAGAGTAATCATGCTAATTCTTGGTTTCATTGATCATCGATCCATTCTTACGCATAACAATATAATTAACCGTTTTTCGTTAATCTACCAGAAGTATGTCCCGTTTGTCAAAGAAAAATTGGCATTCTATCGTAACATCGCCATAACCCTAATCATTTAACATACTAATTAGAATAAATACAACCTTTTCGGCCAACCCCCTATGCCCGCTGGTTTTTTAATCAGCCTCAAGAATTAAAAACAGGTTGCTTTTTGATGGCTAAATGTAGTATTATTTATGAAAGTTAAGTTAATAAATAAGTTAACAAGTAAGACAACGGTTGTCATGCCCGAATGTCTCTGTCGGGCATCCATTGCTTTTAAAGAACTGGATTCCCGCCAAAATCATGCGGGAATGACAGCATAAGGAAATGTCAGTTTACTTATAACCGTCTTAGTAATTATTAACAGGGAGGTATTTTAAAATGGGTGATTGTGGAAGCTGCGGAACAGGCGGAGGGCCTTATTCAGAAGGACTGGAGCTTGTTGAATTTGTATCTAATGCGCATGGAGGAGGCATAAAAAATATGCCCCTTCCAAACGGCGGCCTTGAGGCAAAGTGCCAGGGCTGCGGCGAAAAGTTTGTTTTAGCAACCTTTGTTGGCAAATGCCCAAAGTGCGGCGGCGTCCATGCAGTATCACCGCCACGGTGCGACGACCCTGCAAACATACAATTCGCCGGCGTGGGCTTTAAACTTCCTGAGGAGTAAATTCAATCAAATTATCAAAAGGAGGTGAAAACTGTATCACCTCCTTGTCTTTTCTATTATCTTTCTGCGTTTTCTCTCCTGCTTGCTTGACTATTTACCTGAAAGTAGCTACAATAGTTACATAGGATAAAGACTATGGCCTTAGTAGGAATAAAAGAATTAAAAAACAGGCTCACCTATTATCTTGGCCTTGCAAAAGAAGGGGATAATATAATAGTAACTGACAGGGGCAAGCCTGTTGCAATACTTCATAGCCTTGATAAAGCAGGAAAAACAGCAGGTTTAGAAGAGAGGCTCGCCTCACTGGCAAAAGAGAAGATGATA
>MHEL01000175.1:6903-14855 GCA_001803815.1 Nitrospirae bacterium RBG_19FT_COMBO_42_15
CGATAAAGATAAAGGGAAAACCGCTCTCAGAAACTATCATTGAGGAGAGAAGGTGATATATCTTGACACCAGCGCATTAGCCAAGAACTATATCAAAGAAGATGGTTCTGACTCAATAAATAAGATTATAGCTGACTCGCCTGTCATTGCAATCTCAAAGATAACATATCCTGAAATATTATCCGCCAGCTGATGCTATCCATCTGTCATCGGCATTATGGCTAAAAAACGCTGCAAGACAGGATGTTACCTTTGTAGCTTCAGATAAAAATTTACTCAATGCTGCCCAGAACGAAAGATTGCAGATAATAAATCCTCAAAACGAGTAAGTTTTTTTGTTTTATCATTGACAAGGGGATGATTGAAAGATAAAATTTTTAAAAGACTATCATAATATAGGAGGAAAATGATGACCACTAATCGCAAAGAGGTTGTTATTGTTGATGGAGTTCGGACACCCCTTGGAAACCTTGGAGGCGCATTAAAGGATTTGCCTGCACAGAAGCTTGGCGAGATAGTTATAAGAGAATTGATTAACCGCACAAAGATTGACCCAAAATTAATTGATGAGATCATCATTGGCTGTGTCAGCCAGTCATCTGATGCGCCAAACATAGCAAGGGTAATCGCCTTAATGGCAGGTTTGCCGATAGAGATCCCGGCATATACTGTGCAGAGAAACTGCTCATCCGGTTTGCAGTCCATTGTAAATGCCTGTCAGAGTATTCAGGCAGGCGATGCAGATATACAGATTGCAGGCGGTGCAGAGAGCATGAGCAGCGCCCCATATTTAAGCAGGGATCTGCGATTTGGAAAGAGGTTAAAAAACAGCGCGATGGTAGACAGCCTCTGGGAGGGGCTGACTGATCCTATCTGCAACCAGCTTATGGGAAGGACGGCAGAGAACCTTGTTGAGGAATTTAATATAACCAGAGAAGAGCAGGACAAGTTTGCAATAAGAAGCCACAAGCTTGCATTCAGGGCAATCAGGGAAGGAAAATTTAAGGATGAGATTGTGCCTGTGAGCGTGCCAAAGAGGGTTGCAGGAAAAGAGGTTGCGCCAGAGGTATTTGCGCAGGATGAAGGGCCGAATGTTGCTTTGACTGAGCAGATGCTTTCAGTATATCCAACCATATTCAAGGAAAATGGGAGCGTTACACCGGGCAACTCCTGTCCAATAAGCGATGGCGCTGCTGCTGTATTAATCATGTCCAAGGAAAAGGCAAAGGAGCTCGGCTATGAGCCGCTCGGCTATATAAGGGCATATGCCTTTGCAGGCGTTGAGCCGCACAGGATGGGTATTGGGCCTGCACATGCAACGCCATTGGTATTGAAAAAAGCAGGGGTGGAATTAAAGGATATCCAATTGATTGAGATTAATGAGGCATTCGCAGCGCAGTATATTGCAGTTGAAAAAAAGCTTGGCTTAAATAGGGATATTGTAAATGTAAATGGCGGAGCCATTGCATTGGGACATCCTGTTGGCATGACAGGCACAAGGCTTACTTTAACATTGCTAAGAGAAATGAAACGGAGAAACTTAACACTCGGCCTTGCCAGCATGTGCATTGGCGGCGGATTAGGCGGGGCAGTTATTGTGGAACGAAAATAATCACATATCAAGTGGCATTTCTACCAGATTTAGCCAGAGGAGTCAGATGCAAGGCGGAGCAAGGACTCGCACCGCAGCATACATGTTAGTATGTGAGGATGCGAGGCTGAAGCGACAACGCAGCAGATGACCCCTATCGCTAAATCTGAATAAGGAGGGGAAATGTATATTTACAAGGCTGCCGTATTAGGCGCAGGCATAATGGGCGCAGAGATAGCGCAAGTAATAACATACTCAGGCCTGCCGGTGATATTAAAGGATGTGAATGATGAAGCAGTGCAAAAGGGCATTGCTAAGGTAAGAAAAATCTATCAGGAGCGCGTTGACAAGGGAAAGATGACATCAACAGAGATGGAGCAGAAGCTTGCTTTAATCAGCGGCGCTGTTGATTTTAAAGATTTTGGGGATGTAGATATTGTTATTGAGGCAGTGCCAGAGGATATGAAGATAAAACAAAAGGTTCTTCAGGAATTAGAAAAGTCCTGTCCTGAATCAACCATCTTTGCATCAAACACCTCTGCCCTCTCCATTACAGAGATGGCGTCTGCAACAAAGAAGCCTGATAAGGTTATTGGCATGCACTTTTTTAATCCAGCGTATAAAATGAAATTGGTAGAGGTAATCCCCGGACTTACTACATCACAGGAGACAGTGGAGGATGTGGTCGCCTTTACAGAGAGCCTTCGCAAGATAGCAGTGCGGGTTCAGGAGTGCGCCGGCTTTCTGGTAAACAGGATTTTAATGCCGTATCTTAATGAAGCAGTCTTGGCTGTTCAGGAAGGGGCTGCAACGGCAAAGGAGACAGATGACGCCTTGTTAGCATTTGGAATGCCAATGGGGCCATTTGCGCTTGCAGACATACTCGGCCTGGATACAGCAGAACGTGTTGCGCAGATTTTATACAATGCCTATGGCCCGAGAATGGCGCCTGCACAGCTTTTAACAGAAATAGTTAAGGGGAAAAGATTCGGCACAAAGACAGGCGCAGGATTTTATAATTATGAAAAGGAATCTGACGATACCTTGAACAAACTGATTGAAAAGACGCAGAAGCAGACAGGTATAAAAGGAACTGCTTTTTCAGCAGACAGATTAATCAGCATACTGATTAATGAGGCTGTGATATGCCTGCAGGAGAATGTATCCTCTGCAGGCGATATTGATATAGCCATGATGGCAGGCACAGGATTTCCTCAGGACAAGGGAGGGCCTCTGCATTATGCTGACCAGATAGGATTGGATACTGTGCTGGCCTCATTGGAAAAATATGCAAAGGAACTCGGCTTCCGCTTCTGGCCTGCGCCGATGCTGAAGAGGATGGTTGCCGGCGGCCTTCTCGGCGTAAAAACAAAGAGGGGCTTCTTTAACTATTAAGGAGAAAATTCATGCTCTGTCCAAAATGCAGTTTCACAACCTTTGACTATGCAGATTCATGCAAAAAATGCGGATATGACTTAAAGGCGCATAAAGAGTCAAAGGGAATAAGCGCATCAAAACCTGTAAGCAGACCTGCTCCAAAGCCTGAAAAGAAGAAAGAGGAAGCGCCAATTGACACAGGATTGTCAGAGCTGTCAGAAACAGCGTTTTCTGCGCAAAGCATTGATGAACCGCCTGAACAGACAGCAGAGGCCTCATTTGATCAAGGATTTTCTCCGCCGCCTCCGCCAATCTCTGACGAACCTGTAAGTGAGCCTGCTTACGAATCGCTTCCTGCATATCCTGATGCAGAGAGCCTTCCAAAGGGAGGTTTTTGGATAAGGTTTGTTGCAGCATTTGTTGACGGCATTATTATGGTTATTGTACAAAGCATATTTGGTTTTTTTGTCGGGATGGGTGTTGGCATGGGTTCAATCATGCGAGGCGGAATTTCTGATGAAGGGCAGTTATTGTCATGGATTATCGCCTTCTTTGTAAATATTTTGATTGGCATGGCATATCATATATTCTTTGTCGGCTGGAGGGGACAGACACCCGGGAAAATGGCGCTTAAATTAAAGATCATCCAAACCAATGGCGAGGAGATGACCTACGGCAAGGCATTTTTGAGATGGGTTGGATATTCCATATCAGGATTAACCCTCGGCATAGGCTATCTTATGGTTGCATTTACTAAGCAAAAGCAGGGCCTGCATGACAAGATTGCAGGGACATATGTAATAAGGTTATAAAATTGTTGCAATACCCCCAAAACTTGTGCTATATTTACAATCCTCAAAAAAGCATAAAGATTTATAAGTTGGGGAGGAGATTTAGATGTACAAGGAAATACTTTTGCCTATTGATAATTCCAGATATTCTGTTTTTGGGATAGATATAGGCATTGAACTTGCCAAGAAATTCCATTCACACATCACAGGCAACCATGTATATGCAGCAAGGCTCCATGATAACAGGTTTAAACAGATGGAGTCAGGTCTGCCAGAGAAATATCAGGAAGAAAAGGAATTGCAGAGGCAGAGGGACATACATGCAGGCCTGATAACAAAGGGGCTGGAGATAATATCTGATTCCTTCCTTGATGTCCTTGAACAAAAATGCAGGACAGCAAATATTCAATGTAATAGAAGGCTTCTTGAAGGCAAGAACTACGCAAAGATAGTGGAGGATGTTCAGTCCAACCCTTATGACCTTGTAATCATAGGCATTCAGGGGCTTGGCGCAGTAAATGGAAGCATGATCGGCAGCGTCTGCGAGCGGGTTGTGCGCAGGGTAAAGACAGACATACTGATAACCAAGAACAATAGGCTTTTTGATAAAAAGATAATCGTTGCAGTTGACGGAAGCCCGAATTCCATGGCAGCAGTAAAATCAGCAGTAGCTATTGCTAAGGCATTTGGGACGCCTGTTGAGGCAGTCTCTGCCTTTGACCCGAATTTTCATTATGTAGCATTCAAAAATATTGCAGAGGTCCTTTCAGAAGAAGCAGGAAAGATATTCAAATTCAAGGAACAGGAACAGCTTCACGAGGAGATTATTGATAAAGGCATGGCAAAGATATATCAGGAGCATCTGGATACAGCAAAGAAAATTGCGAAAGCAGACGGCCTTGATATTGACACAAAACTCCTGTCAGGCAAGCCCTATGATGAGATATTGAAATATGTAAAGGACACATCGCCGTCATTATTGGTTATAGGCAGGTTAGGCGTTCACAGCGCTAATGGCCTTGATATTGGCAGCAATACAGAAAATCTTTTGAGATTTGCGCCATGCAATATACTGATTGTAAGCAGGGACTACACCCCTTCTGAAGAAATCAAAAAAGACAGCAAAAAGGATTCCCTTCCATGGACAAAGGATGCAGAGGCAAGGCTTGAGATTATCCCTGCCTTTGTAAGAGGAATGGCAATCAAGGCAATAGAGGGATTTGCAAAGGATAAGGGCGCTAAAGAGATAACAGCAGATATAATGGAAGCGGCAGTGGAAAAACTCCTTCCCCCTTCTGCAAGGGAAAAAATGGGAATAAAAAAGGCAGGGGTCAAGGGTCAAGGGTCAGAAGATGTAGCCGCAGGCTTTAGCCTGCGTGAAGGCGCAGCAGATGAAGAGGTAAAATGGGAAGAAGATGCATTAAAGAGAGTAGAGAATGCGCCGGAATTTGTAAGACCCGGCATATACAAATTGATGTTGAAAAAGGCAAAAGAGCGCGGATATAAGGTCATTACATCCAAATTTCTTTCTGAGATTCGCGATGAATCCATGATGATGGTTACAAAGAGGATGAAGAAGCTCGGATTTGATGATTTAACCATGCTCGCCTTTGACAAGGCAAAGGATAAGACAAATGACCCGAAGAAAAAAGAGGTCATAGACGAAATAAAGCAGTTCCTCTCAGAGAGGACAGGAAAGAACGAGGAGATAATCAAGAAGTTTGAAAAATACTTTAAGATGCCCTCTGAAAAGAAGTCTTAATCATGAGCAGCTTTTCCCCATATCTTATCTCATGGAACACCACTAAGAGATGCAATCTTAAGTGCAGACACTGCTATCTGGATTCTGATGCGCTAACCAAAAATGACCCAAGTGAGCTTACAACAGAAGAAGGAAAGAGGCTGATAGACCAGATAGCAATGGTGAATCCTGCAACTATGCTGATTCTTACAGGCGGAGAGCCTCTTGTAAGAGAAGATATCTTTGATCTTTCATCTCATGCATCAAAAAAAGGCATGATGGTCGTATTCGGCACAAATGCCACAACCTTAGACGATAAAACTGCAAAGGAGATGATAAAGGCGGGTGTCGCAGGTGTTGGAATCAGCATAGACTCTGCCAGCCCGAAATACCATGATGAATTCAGGGGCATGGAAGGCGCATGGGAAAAGGCAATGGAAGGCATTGAATCCTGCAAGAGGCATGGCATTGAATTTCAGATACAAACAACTGTTACAACAGCAAATTATAATGAGATACCTGCAATCATTGAACTCTCACACAAGCTCGGTTCAAGGGTATTTAATCTCTTCTTTATGGTCTGCACAGGAAGGGGTCAGGATATAACAGATATATCAGCAGAGCAGTATGAAGAAACACTAAGACTCTTGCTGGATATTCAGGACAAATATAAAAACATGATGGTTACTGCAAGATGCGCGCCGCATTTTAAAAGGCTTGCTTATGAAAAGGACCCTGAGTCGCCAATCACAAAGGCAGCAGGGTATACTGGCGGCGGATGCCTTGCAGCATTCCACTATTGCAGAATTACGCCTGAGGGCGATGTTACGCCATGCCCGTATATTCCAACAGCAGTTGGAAATGTAAAAAATGAAAGTTTTGTAGATATATGGAACAAGGCCGGTTTCTTTCAAAACATGAGGAGGCCGAAGCTTACAGGCAGGTGCGGCGACTGTGAATACGAGTATATCTGCGGCGGATGCCGTGCAAGGGCATATGCAGCAAAGAATGATATAATGGCAGAAGACCCGTGGTGTAAGTATGAACCTGTGAAAATAGGTCATAAGATAAAACCGCAGACCACCCCCCCAATCCCCCCCTTAGTAAGGGGGGGTGAAGGGGGGGTGGTCTCTTGGAGCCCTGAGGCAGAAGAGAGGCTGAATAAAGTTCCATACTTTTTAAAAGGCATGGTGAAAAAAGCAGTGGAAAGATATGCAAAGGAAAAAGGCCAGAATGAAGTAACAGTGGCATTAATGGAAGAGGTGCGGAAAAAAAGCGGGAGGCCTTCGTTCACAAAATAATGGAAACCATGTTACAAATAGTCGGCGCAGTGCTCTTTTTTATCGGCAGCTTTCACTCCCTCTTTTTAATAAGGGGCGGCATTCAGTTCAATTCCTTTCCTACAATTATATTAATCACCGGCGCCTTTATTTTTATTGTTGGAAGCTTAATAAAATTAGTTAAGGAAAAAAAATGAGGAAATTGTTTTATATCTCTTCTTATAATAAATCTTTGAGAGAAATATTGGACTTACCTTAAAAAAGTATAAGAGCCTTAAAAGCCACATCAGGAGAATGGTCTTAATTATACCTTCCTCCTTCCACTTTCTTGCAGAGGTTATTACGCAATTATTGATACAGGCAACCTTCCCCTTCCTCTTCATCTTTTTACTTAATTCTATATCCTCCATTAACGGTATCTCTGAATAGCCGCCTAACTCTTTAAAGGCTGACTTTCTTATAAAGATTGCATGGTCGCCAGTAAATATTTCTGTCAGACTGGAGCGCCAGTTCATTAAAAAGGCAATCAGCTTAAAAATAAATCTATTATCATCAAATCTCACATCAAATCTGCCGCCGATACTCTCAGGGGCTTTCATAACCTTATCTATTTCAAGAATAGCATTATCAGGAAGCTTTGTATCAGCATGTAAAAAGAGTAGTATCTCCCCTTTAGCAATCTCTGCCCCTCTGTTCATCTGGCAGCCCCTGCCCTTTTCTGATGATAAAAGCTGAATGGGCGTATTGTAATGCGCCCCTGCTGATTTAATAATATTAATAGTGTTGTCAATGCTCCCGCCGTCAACAACTATAATCTCTTTCTTGCCGTCTAACCGTTTAATATTTTCCAATGCACTGCTAATATTTTTTTCTTCATTTAATACAGGGATAATAATGCTTATCATTGCTTACGCCTTTTTGGCATTAACAGCAGAGGTGTTTCCTTTAAACCTTCTATATAATAGAGGGATAATTATAAGGAGAAACAAAAATACAAGGGCAAGGACAAACCTCCATGAACGGATGTCTGTAATAGAATTTCCGAGATTCACATAGGCAAAGGTGCCGGGGATTATGCCTACAGATGTTGCGAGTAAAAAGTCTTTGAACTTTATTTTTGACAAACCAGCGCCATAGTTTACAATATTAAATGGAAAGAGCGGAATAAGGCG
>MHEL01000176.1 GCA_001803815.1 Nitrospirae bacterium RBG_19FT_COMBO_42_15
AAGAGGCAGGTTTTTACGGCATAGAGATTATAAAGAGGGATTTTTATAAAGAGGTCAATGGCATTAAATTTTATTCTGTTACAGCACGCGGCTATAAATTCAGGAAAGGAAAAAGGTGCCTTTATATCGGCCATTATGCAGTATATCTTGGGCCATTTTCATCTGTTCATGATGATGATAACCACGAATTTAAAAGGGGCGAGATGGTAGAGATATGCACAGACACTGCCTTTAAACTCTCCCGCCCGCCTTATGCAGGAAGATTTTTAATAATAGACACAGAAAGCGGCAGCGAGACTGCCTGCGGCACGGGGTGCTGCTAACAGGCATAGTCTCTGCCTGCCGACAGGCAAGGAGGGCAGAATGTTATTTAGGATACCACCCTATCCTAAGCGTTGCACTTCCTTATTGAACTGGGGAATTGCAGTCCCTGACAATAGAGGAAAAGGGTGAGAAAATAAAGCAAAAAAAGGCTGCAGGCTGTAGGGTTGTAAAATAAGGAATAGGAGAAGTTCCCCCTTATTTCCATTATCAGCACGTCTCCATTCACACAGATAAATATTTTGATTGACATTTATACTTTCTTTTTGCGATACTATTGTAAAATGATAGCATCATTCAAAGACAAAGAATCCGAAATCATATGGAAGGGGCGGTTTTCAAAAAAGATAAAGCTGCCCTCTCAGCTTCATAACATAGCGAGGCGCAAATTGAGAATGATCGCTGCAGCAACAGCACTTGAGGCATTAAAGGTTCCCCCCAACAATAGACTTGAGGCGCTAAAAGGAAGCAGAGATGGACAATGGAGCATAAGGATAAATGACCAATGGCGTATATGCTTTAAGTGGAAAAGTGGAAACGCCTTTGATGTTGAAATAACAGATTATCATTGAAAGGAGTTCATTATGAGGACATTAAGAAACATTCACCCCGGCGAAGTGCTTAAAGAAGAGTTTTTAGAACCTCTGGAAATATCCGTTTATCGTCTGTCTAAAGAAACTGGCCTTTCGCAGACAAGAATAAGCCAGATAATAAAGGGCGAAAGGAGCATTACAGCCGAAACTGCATTAAAGCTCGGCAGGTTTTTCAATGTTCCAGCAGAATTCTGGATGAACCTGCAGGCGCTCTATGACATTGAAGAGGCGCAAAAACAGTATAAGAAGGATATTGAATCCATTCGCACCTTCAGTGATTTTAAACGTGCAGCAGCATAAAAATTACAGCGCTGCATGCAATTCAAATTGCACTCCTTGACAATAGAGGTAAAGGGTGAGAAAATAAGGCGGAAAAAGGCTGGGGGCTGTAGGGTTGTAAAAGAAGGGATAGGGGAGGAGTCTCCATTAGTAGCGATTAGCGTAATGTGTAGACCCGTTTCTGATGATTTTCCGTTTTGTTTATTTTCTTTTTAAGACCCTTATAAACCTTCTTCCAGTAGACTGCTTTATCCTTTTAATAACCTCTTTACTGTCTTTATCAGTACGATTTGACAGTCTGTTTACCAATTTATCCTGATCCAACTGACTTAGCTTGATTGAGATGTTCTGTAATGCCCATGTTGCACTTATACGAACATATGTGTTTGCATCAGTCAACAACGGTATGAGTGAGTCCACAGCCTTCTCTGAGCCAATTTGACCAAATGCACTGGCTGCACTTCTACGAACATTTGTATCTGCATCAGCCAACAACGGTATGAGTGAGTCCACAGCCTTCTCTGAGCCAATTTGACCTAATGCATCGGCTGCACTTCCACGAACATATATATCTGCATCAGCCAACAATCGTATGAGGTGGTCTATAGCCTTCTCTGTGCCAATTTGGCCTAATGCATGGGCTGCACTTCCACGAACAAGGGGGTCTGCATCAGCCAACAACCCTATGAGTGAGTCTACAGCCTTCTCTGAGCTAAATTTTCCTAAGGCAAAGGCTGCACTGCTACGAACGAGGGGATTCTTATCAGCTAACAATCCTATAAAAAAGTTTGTAGCCTTCTTTGTCTTAATTTTACCTAAGGCAAAGGCTGCACTTATACGAACGAAAAAAACCTTATCATTCAACAACCCCATGAGTGGGTCTACAGCCTTCTTTGAGCCAATTTTACCTAAGGCACTGGCTACACTTTCACGAACAATATAATACTTATCAGTCAACAACTCTATGAGAGGCTCCACAGCTTTCTTTGAGTCAATTTCACCTAAGGCCATAGCTGCACTTTGACGAGCGATATGATACTTATCAGTCAACAACCTTATGAGGTGGTTCACAGCCTTTTCTGATCCAATCTTTCCTAAGGCATCGGTTGCACTTTCACGAACGATATAATGTTTATCAGTCAACAACTCTATGAGAGGCTCCACAGCTTTCTTTGACCCAATTTCACCTAAGGTAAATGCTGCATTTCCACGAATATCAGTGTTTGCATCAGCCAACAATCCTATGAGCGAGTCTACAGCTTTCTCTGACCCAATTTTACCTAAGGCACTGGCCGCATTTCTACTAACGAAATGGTCCTTATCAGCCAATAAGCCTATGAGTGGGTCTATAGCTTTTTTTGACCCAATTTTACCTAAGGCACGGGCTGCATCTACACGAACAATATAATGTTTATCAGCCAACAACCCTATAAGTTGGTCTACAGCCTTCTCTGTGCCAATTTTAGCTAAGGCCCATGCTGCACTATGAATGTCTATATTTTTATCCTTCAAAATATCCATAAATTCAATATTTGCCTTTGATTCAGCAAGGCAGAGGACTGCTAATAAGCTATCATGTTTTTTAATATATTCAATAAGCTCTTTTACCGATTCAACTTTAAGACTACCGACAAGAAACTGCCAAACATTGTCCCAATACATATATTCTATATGGTTGATTATTGCATCACGATTTATCTCTAAATGAGTTAATATCTTTTCTTTTAATTCTAATGAGGCAAAGTATTCCTGAAATGATTGGTGTCGGAAGATAATCTCCTCGCTATCCCCTTCCACTATCTCCTGCACAATGCCAACCTGAAGAAGAGAATTAAAGTCTTCTCTGTTCAAACCAATGTTTTTAAGCAGACCATCAGGAATAGAACGTGAAAATCGGTTAATATTGCCGGAGGAAAGGGTGTGATAAGATAACTTCTTAAAAAAATGTTCTAAATCTTTTTTGGAGTATTTTTTTATAAGTGGTGTAGCTCTGCTTTTTTCATGCTCAAACATCTTATTTATAATCTCCCTGTAAAGGTCTGCCCGCACCTTTACATGCTGCAGCAGATGCTCTTGATGAAGAACTTTAATGTGCGACAGGAGGATGGGTATGCTTAAGAGCTGTTGTTTGAATGACAGAATTTGGCTGATTTCTTCATAATCCTCTTTCAAATAAGCCTGTATCTGTTTGGTATTAAAGGCCTCTATTTCTATATACTGATAATTGTCTGATAAAGACAAATTACCTTCAAACATTGAATAAGCAAATGGCCTTGTGAAAAATATCACCCTGTTGCCGCCTAAAACAGCTCCATCAAGGATGTTCTTCAAGAAATTCGTGTCGCCTCCCACAACCTGATCCAGTCCATCAATCAAAAGCAGCATCTGATTTTTATCAAACCAATTCCCAATATATTTTTCTGCCTTAGCTGGTAAAAATTTATCAATTATTTTTTTCTTTATATCATCTGAATTCGTTACATGCAAAAGCTCGCTAAAATGGAATAAGACTGGAATCAGCTCAGTTTTTTTATCTTTATCAGCTATATTGAGAGCTATTTCATCAAGGAGCATGGTCTTGCCCATCCCAGAATCAGCAACTACAGAAAAACCTTTCTTGTCTTTATGCTGGAGCTTTCCAATGTCTTTTATGCTAATGGTTTTATAAATAAATAGGGGTTCCTTGTTTTCACGAACGCTATCTTGGGCAAAGTTGGATTCTCTTTCTATACGTTTTCTTTTTTCTCTTATCCTTAAAGAAGGGGTTATATATACATCAATGCCTTTGTTCTTACGCTCTTTTTCAATCTTTTCTTTTAATTTTTTAAAGTAGGCTGTTCTTACAGAGCGTTCCTCTCGGGGATCAATTTTTTCCGAAAGTTTGTAATAGTCAAGTATCTTTAGAATCGCATTCAGTACAGCGATATAAATGGTAAGATACAAAACTGTTATGCCGATATTCCACTTATTTGCAAGGGCAAGGGGAATTCCAATGAGAATTGGAGCTAAATTAAGAATAAGAATTATTCTTTTGTACATTGAGATTTCCTGATTCTTAAAAAAAAAGTAAATGAAGTGTTTCTTTTATCCTGATTTTAAGGGAATATTAGCCGTCTGCTGATGGTATTAAATCACACTGATTAGAGGGAGTCAAGGAAATCAGAGAAATAGGTTCGGCATGAAAGATGGCCGAGCCTACACATTGCAGAAAAATATAGACGAGTCTAACATGACAACTTCTGCCGATTGCTAACGACCACGGTTGCTTCTTGAAGTTATCCAATTAAATCAGTTTCAAATTGCCTCTTCCTGTTGACAGCATTTCTGTGCAGGTATATAATATTAGCAAGTATAAAGATAATTGGAGGATATAAAAAATGAAGACAGCAGTTAAAAAAGGAGGGCTTGTTATACCTAAAAGGCTTTTAAAAGGCATTAAAGAAGCTGAGATAAAATGGGAAAAGGGAAAGCTTATCATAGAACCTATTAGGATTGAAAATGACCCTATTTTGCTTCTTGGGAGCCATCCGGGCCGTAGTGGACTTAAAGATGCTTCTGTAAAACATGATAAATATCTATACGAGAAAGATTAGGTGAGGAATTGTTTGTTGAAATTGTTGCTGTTGGTGGAAAAATCAGAGATATCAAACATATATTTGATTAAGCTTATGGCAGAAGAAAGAACAGAAAAAATATTTGCGCTTTGTATTGAGAACAAGGACTGCGATGATCTGGAAAAGCGAAAGGTTTACCAAATTCTTCCTGATGAAGAAGCATTAAAGGAAGGCTATCTGAGAGTAGTTGATGAGTCTGGCGAGGATTATCTTTATCCAGAA
>MHEL01000177.1:0-215 GCA_001803815.1 Nitrospirae bacterium RBG_19FT_COMBO_42_15
ATGGAGATAAAGTCTGCCATTCTTTAAAAGTTGTTTTACAAAAGGATACGTCTGTATATTGCCAAGCTGCATGAGTATGTTTTCCTTCTCTGTAGTCCTAAGGCAGTCTTCTCCATGCCGTTTACGATAAAAAGTTTTAACAATATCCTTAACAGGCATTGCAATCTTAAGCCAATCCTTCAAATGCGGCATAGAATTAAAATTCTTATCTTCTT
>MHEL01000177.1:943-1793 GCA_001803815.1 Nitrospirae bacterium RBG_19FT_COMBO_42_15
ATCACGACATGAATCAGACCTTCATGTTCAGAGCCGATTGATACAAGTTCTATGGAATAAGGCTTGCCCCAGAGTTCAAAATCTACTTTGTCGCCCGGCTTTTTCAGTCCCTCTCTCCAGACATCAGTTGGAAGCACAAGGGGAGATTCCCCGTATTTGTCCCTGAATTCAATATATTCCAGAGCGTCTTTTGGATGCATAAGATAGAGGATAAACTCCTCCTCCGCAGGTTTTCTGCCGATATTTTCAGTGAGGTCATTTCTAAGTTTTTCAATATTGTCTTCTTTTAACAGATCCAGAGGCGACAATTCTTTGCGCTCCTTTATTTTTGCTTCCCACTCATCACCGAAGGCGCTCCTGTATACCCACTCTGCTGCCCAGCCCACAGGGAGCCTTCCATAATTTCCGAGCAGGAGATTCTTAAAATCACCGGGTGCACCCCTGAAGAGCAGAAGCAATTCTTCCTGCTCGTCTTTTTCCATTGAATTAAAATCCTGATTCTTCTCCTCAATAAATTTTGTTATGAGTTTGATTATATGCTTGACCCCTGCGTCTCCGCGCTCTTTTGCATATCTGTTTATTATTCCGCTGCATGTTACCCATGTTATCTGTGAGCCGGGTGTGACATCAAAATACTTAACAATTCTGTTGTACAGAGCCATTACCTTTAAAATTGCCGGCATAAGATGAAGGAACTCGCCCTTGTCTGCCTGTTCAAACGAGCTGGGGAATGCGCCGCCGGGCATTTTGTGAAGCGTTACTGTGTGGTCAAGCCCTTTAAATGGCGATTCAGCCCATTCATAATTGCCTATCCACTCCCTGACTTTCTGAACAGCCGCCTCTGCTTCTG
>MHEL01000177.1:1825-3410 GCA_001803815.1 Nitrospirae bacterium RBG_19FT_COMBO_42_15
TGAAAGATTGCATGAACACCGAGTATGGGCGAATGTCCATAGAAACGGACTAAAGAATCTTCCTCTACATCAAATATTTTTGCGCCTGCTTTTGCGGCTGATAAGAATGCCGGTATTGCAAGCCCGTCTGTTATATGCCTGTGATAATTAATGACGAGTTCCGGATATGCCTGCTTTATAACATCTATAAGATTGCCAATCCGGTTAATATCCCCGACCCCTGCCATATCTTTAATGCACAGGATTATCTCATCGGTTCCTGCACAGAGAGCAACAATCTCGCGAACAACTCCAAGATAATAATCGTTTGTTGTCCAATCTGCTGCAGTAAAAGATATGGTAGGCTCAAACAGCCTTCCCCTTTTCATGACTACTTCCGCAACTGCACGCATGTTGCGTACATCATTCAGAAAGGAAAAACATCTCCATACATCTATATCCACCTTTGAGACAACATATTCGATAACATTTTTTGGATAAGGCCTGTATCCAAAAAGATTGGTCTCCCTGATCAGCGTCTGCAGCAGAACATCCGGCATGAGTTCTCTCAGTATGCTGATTTCTTCAAACGGGCTTTCCCTTCTGTTCATTACGCCCACATGCCATCTTGCGCCGCCGTGACATTCAGCGCTGAACAATCCCATATTATTGTAATAAGGCGCAAGTGTTTTGAGATCGTATATGCGATGGCGGTTCTTAAAGTCAGACTGCCCGGCATCCCTCATCCCGACAGAAGTAAGACAGACGCCTGGAAGCAAGCGGACAGCTTTAACTATTTCTTTAGGCGACATCCCCGGTTTGACAAAAATAGTTTTTTTATCTGTGTTCTGTGTTCTGTGTTCTGTCATCTGTTTTCTACCTACATCCATTTCTGCTGCCCAAGCGCTGAAATCTCTGCAACATATCTTGCAATCTTGAGCACCTCGTCTTCACTGTTTTTTTCCTTAAACATGGATATAAGCTCATCCATATGTTCTTCTATAAACCGGGTAGAAAACTCGCCTGAAATAAAAGCAGGATGCCTTATAATGCTCAGGAGCAACGGCGCAAGAGTTTTCACGCCTTCAACTCTTAAGTTTCTGCTGATGGAACGGTCCATAACCCTTATCGCATCTTCCCTGTTAGCGCCTGCTGTCATCAGCAGCATAAAAAGAGAATCATAATATGGCGGTATATCTGCACCCTCATAAACGCCTGAGGCTACTCTGACATTAGGACCCATCGGCACCTGGAGCCGGGTAATTGTTCCGAAAGAAGGACTGAAATTCTTGGGGTCTTCTGCATTAAGACGGACTTCCAGCGCCCAACGGTTTGGGTGTATGTCTGACTGTTTAAACGGCAACTTCTTGCCCATAGCCACATCAAGCATTATTCCAACTATATCCAGCCCTGTTATGAGTTCTGTAATGCCATGTTCAACCTGCAAACGGGTATTCACCTCAAGAAAATAAAACTTCCTTGCGGATGAATCAAAGATAAACTCTACTGTGCCCGCAGATGTATACCCTATCTCCCGCATCAGTCGGGTTGCTGTAAAACATATCTCCTGACGGAGGCCATCATCGAGGCTTGGGGAAGGAGCCTC
>MHEL01000177.1:3473-3662 GCA_001803815.1 Nitrospirae bacterium RBG_19FT_COMBO_42_15
GCCATATTCATCTGCAATAATCTGAACCTCAATATGCCTGCCCCGTTCAATATATTTTTCAGCTAATATTGTTTCATCTCCAAACGCTTTCTTGGCTTCTGAACGTGCCTGAGAAAATGCCTGTGCCAATTGTTCATTATTTTCAACCTTTACCATACCCTTACCACCGCCGCCTGCAGCAGCCTTGAT
>MHEL01000177.1:3748-4016 GCA_001803815.1 Nitrospirae bacterium RBG_19FT_COMBO_42_15
GGACATTGGCTTTCTGCGCAAGCAGTTTGGCCTGTACCTTGTCTCCCATCATCTTTATAACTTCAGGGGAAGGGCCTATCCATATCAGACCTGCATCTATAACCATTTGCGCAAATTTCTCGTTCTCTGCAAGAAAGCCCCAGCCGGGATGTATTGCGTCTGATTTGCTTTTTATTGCAGCAGCAATCATCTTATCCATGTTAAGGTAAGACTCTATAGGCGGCGCCTCTCCGATATGCACCGCTGTATCGGCCATAAATACATGATG
>MHEL01000177.1:4078-4220 GCA_001803815.1 Nitrospirae bacterium RBG_19FT_COMBO_42_15
GCATTATCCTGACAGCAGGAACCCCCCTGTTTGCAATTAAAACTTTTTGTATCTTTCTTTTCATACAAACATCCTTTTCAGTTAATATACATAGCGACTTAATTTATGTCGCATAAGGCAACCTCTCTGTCATGCTGGCTTG
>MHEL01000177.1:4336-5082 GCA_001803815.1 Nitrospirae bacterium RBG_19FT_COMBO_42_15
ACATTGCTTTTTCCGTCATTCCCGCAGTCCTTAAGCGGGAATCCAGTATTTCCTTTGGTTTTCCTGGATTCCTGCTTTCGCAGGAATGACTGCTTATGAGGCTTTACTAATAAATTCATTAGTAATAGTAAAAAACTCTCTCTTTGATTTATAATTTCATCGTGAAAAATAAATCCCTTGCTGCTATTGATATTGGCACAAACACATTCAGACTCCTGATTGCAAAAGTCCTGCGGGATGCCCATAAAAAAAATAATTATAATATCAATGAAATCTGCTCTGAAAGAATAATAACAAGACTCGGGGAAGGAATCCATGAAAGCGGTCTAATCAAAAAAGAGGCTCTTACAAAAGGCATAACTGCCCTCAAAAAATTTAGTGATACAATCTCACGCCACAACGTCTATAAGACTTCAGTAATAGCAACAAGCGCACTTAGAGAGGCTAAAAATCGAGATGAATTTTTAAAAAAAGCAAAAGAAGCAACCGGACTCGATATAGAAATAATCAGCGGCGAAGAAGAGGCAAGAAAAACTTCTCTGGGCATGCTGTTAGGCATTACAATACCAAAGACCGCATTAATGGCTGATATCGGAGGAGGAAGCACGGAGCTTATTTTTATAAGACAGAGGAAACCAGAATTAGTTCATAGTTTAAATCTCGGCGTTGTATATTTAGCAGATAAATACATGAAGAACGACCCGCCGCTGAAAAAAGATTTAGGGCATATGGATAGACACATCTCC
>MHEL01000178.1:0-2313 GCA_001803815.1 Nitrospirae bacterium RBG_19FT_COMBO_42_15
GAAGCAAAGGGTCTTGTAAAATTATATAAGGGGAGAAAGGTTGTAAATAGTCTCAGCCTTATAGTAGACAGGGGAGAGGTTGTGGGATTGCTTGGCCCAAATGGCGCTGGCAAAACAACAACCTTTTATATGGCAGTCGGGCTGATAAGGCCTGATAAGGGTACGGTTTTTCTTAATGGGAAAAATATTACAGAACTCCCTATGTATATGAGGGCACGGATGGGGATAAGCTATTTGCCGCAAGAGCCTTCTGTTTTTAGAAAACTTACAGTCAGAGAAAATATTATGTCAATCCTTGAGACAATTGATTTGGAGGATAAAGAGCGTGAAGAGCGGCTTGAATCGCTGCTCTCTGAACTGAATATATCACATTTAGCGGATAATAAGGCATATACCCTTTCAGGCGGAGAGAGAAGGAGGGTTGAGATAACAAGGGCGCTTGTAACATCTCCTTCATTTATGCTTTTGGATGAGCCATTTGCAGGAATAGATCCGATTGCAGTCACTGAGATACAAAACATTATCGCCAAATTAAAAAAAAAGAATATAGGCATCCTGATAACTGACCACAGTGTTCAGGAGACACTTGCAATAACAGACAGGGCATATATTATAAACGAAGGCAAGATACTTATTTCTGGCACGCCCAAAGAGATTGCCCACAGCCCAAAGGCAAGGGCAATATATCTTGGTGAAAAATTCAAATTAATGAATGAAGCCCACGTCAGAGAAGAAGAAAGAAGGGCATAAAAAGGGTTGGGATGGAAAGTAGATTAGACTTAAGACTAAGCCAAAAACTAATAATGACGCCGCAGCTTCAGCAGGCGATAAAACTGCTTCAACTGTCGAGGCTTGAGCTGTCACAGGCGCTAAGTCAGGAGATGCTTGAAAATCCCCTGTTAGAAGACGAAATTATTGCTGATGATGACATGATACCCTCAGAGAGCGCTGAGAAGGAGAAGAAGGACGAGTATGTACAAGAGAATTCTGATGTTGAGAAAGAAGGTTCGGCAGATGGAACTGATGAATTTAATTTTATATGGGAGGATTATTATGGTGATAATAGAAATGAGGGGAGGGATGCCGGATATTTTCCATCTTCACAAGAAGAAATGCCATCCTATGACCAGACATTGTCAAAGCAGGTTGATTTAACAGAGCATCTTCTTTGGCAATTAATGCTTTCTGTATCAGATAAAAGAGATGAAGAAATAGGCAGAATGATCATCGGCAATATTGATGATGACGGTTATCTGCGTGCAACAGTTGATGAGCTAAGCAGTCTTTTGAATGTTTCAAACGAAGATATAGAGAGGCTGATAAAATTAATACAGGGTTTTGACCCCATAGGCGTTTGTGCGAGGGACCTGAAGGAGTGCCTGCTGATTCAAGTGCAGCAGTTAGAATTAAAAGAGACACTTGTAGAGGATATTATACTTAATCATTTAGAGGATATAGAAAAGAGAAATTATCAGAAGATAGCAAAAAAGATTAATGTTCCCATAGATGAAATTGCTGAAGCAATTAAAGTTATAGAGGGATTGGAGCCGAAACCCGGAAGGGCATATTCTGTTTCTGAACCGCATTATATAATTCCTGATGTCTTTGTTGTTAAATCGGATGAAGGCTATTTAATTTATCTGAATGAAGATGGACTTCCGAAACTCAGAATAAGCCCATTCTATCGCAGGCTTTTAAGGGTAAAAAGGGATGTTCCTGAGCCTACTCTTGATTATATGGAGAAAAAAATTAAATCAGCGATATGGTTTATGAAAAGTATTGAGCAGAGGAACAGGACAATTTACAAGGTTGCTGAAAGCATAGTAAAATTCCAGAGGGAGTTTTTTGATAAAGGGATAGAGCATTTAAAACCGCTCGTCCTCCGCGATGTTGCAGAGGATATATCTATGCATGAATCCACAATAAGCAGGGCGACTACAAATAAATATATGTTTACTCCGCAAGGCATCTTTGAGTTGAAGTTTTTCTTCAGCACAGGCATATCAAAGGGCGATGGTAATGTAATGTCATCGTTGTCTGTTCAACAGTTGATAAAAGAGATTGTAAATGACGAGGATGGGAAGAAGCCTTTGAATGACCAGCAGATTACAGAAAGGCTAAAGGTTAAAAACATTAATATATCAAGAAGGACAGTTGCAAAGTACAGAAAGGGGATGAATATATCCGCAACCACCATGAGAAAACGGATTTGACGTGCATATTTAGCGATAGGGGTCATCTGCTGCGTTGTCGCTTCGGCCTCGCATCCTCACATACTAACATGTATGCTGCGGTGCGATGCCTTGCTCCGCC
>MHEL01000178.1:2345-6616 GCA_001803815.1 Nitrospirae bacterium RBG_19FT_COMBO_42_15
GTAGATAAATTAATAAGTTAACGGAGGTTTTTATGCAGGTAATAGTGAATGGAAGGCATATAGATGTTACAGATGCATTGAGAAATTATGCAGAGTCAAAGGTAAAAAAGATTGAAAAATATCTTCCGGGTACCACTGAGGCTGTAGTTACTCTTTCGGTGCAGAAATATCGCCATAATGCAGAGATTCTTATTAAGGTCAATGGCCTTTTAATTCAGGCAGAAGATGAGACTGGAGAGATGTATTCTGCTATTGATAAGGTTATGGATAAGATAGAAAGGCAGGTAAAGCGATATAAGGAAAAGCTCTTAAACAGACATAAAAATAGTGAAAGCATAAAGGCTGCTTCTGAGGAAGCGGTAGAAGAGGCAGTGGATAAGGATATGCCAAAGATAATCAAGACAAAGAGATTTGCGCTAAAACCCATGCTTCCTGATGAAGCAGTAATGCAAATGGAGCTTCTCCATAAAGATTTCTTTGTTTTTACAAATGCAGGTGATAATAAGGTTAATGTTATTTACAGGAGAAGGGACGGCAATATAGGCCTTATAGAACCAATTGCATAGCAAATGAAAAATTTAAGTGTTGTATTTATAACAGGTCTTTCTGGTTCTGGCAAGAGCAATGCAATAAAGTGCTTTGAAGACCTCGGTTTCTTTTGTGTTGACAATCTCCCAACAGCGCTTCTTCCAAAATTTACAGAACTTTGCGCGCAGTCAGGCAATGAGATTAACAGAGTTGCTATAGGAATTGATGTAAGGGAACGAGGCTTCTTTAAAAACTTTTTGGAGATTCTGGACGAGCTTAAAAAAGAAAACTATGCCATAGAAATTCTTTTTTTAGAGGCTTCTGATGAAGCGCTTGTCAGGAGATTCAGCGAGACGAGGAGACCCCACCCTCTTGCGAAGAATGGGTCTGTTATTGATGGCATAAGATTAGAACGGGAGATGCTGTCTGAACTCAGAAAGAGGGCAGATAAGATTATTGATACCACAAATTACAGCGTGCATCAGCTAAAAGAGATTTTGAACAAATATTATCTTGAATCAGAGGGTAGAAAATTAACAATATCATTTATATCCTTTGGTTATAAATTCGGCATACCCTATGATGTTGACCTTATATTTGATGTAAGGTTTATGCAGAATCCAAATTTTGTAAAGGAATTGAAGCTGCTTAAGGGCAGCGATAAAAGAGTAATTGATTATATTTTAAAATTTCAGGAGGCAAAAGCCTTTTTAGAAAAGCTCTATGAATTTCTAAGGTTTTTAATACCAATGTATGAGAAAGAAGGAAAGTCTTATCTGACAATAGGTATCGGCTGTACAGGCGGGAGGCACAGGTCTGTTGCAGTAAGTGAAATCTTAAAGGGCTATCTGGAAAAGGAAGGGTATAGTTTAAATATTAAGCACAGGGATATTGAATTTTGAGTAAACGGCTTTGTAAAAAGTCCATCTGCTGCGTTGTCGCTTCGGCCTCGCATCCTCACATACTAACCAATATGCTGCGGTGCGAGTCCTCGCTCCGCCTTGCATCTGGAGCTTTTTACTTTGCCGTTTGAAGATAAGTTTTTGAAGGGGTCAGTTTAAAGTTGTCTACATATATAATAGGTATAACAGGCGCCTCAGGCGCAATATATGGGGTAAAACTGACCTCTTATTTGTCAGGCAAAGGCCATAAGATATATCTCTCAATTTCAAAGGAGGGTCTTTCCATAATTGCAGACGAAATCGGTATTGATTGGCACGGCAATGAGTTAGAGGTTAACAAGAAGATAAAAGAATATTTTAAGATACCTGAAAATGCAGTCCAATATTTTGCAGAAGATAATTTTTATTCACCCATTGCGAGCGGCTCTGTGAAGGCAGAGGCTATGATAATCGTCCCATGTTCTATGAAGACGCTGTCTGCTGTTGCCAATGGTTTTTCTTCAAATCTGATTGAACGTGCAGCAGATGTTACATTAAAAGAGAAGCGTATGCTTGTAGTTGTGCCAAGGGAGACGCCGTTAAACAGCTTACATCTTGAAAATATGCTTAAATTATCCATGATGGGGGCGCATATTATTCCGCCGAGTCCGGCTTTTTATAATCAACCGAAGACTATTGATGACATGGTTGATTTTATTATTGGAAGGATACTTGACAGTTTGAAAATAGAAAATAACTTATATAAGAGGTGGGGACAGTAAAATGAGAATTTTAACAAATGGATTGGCTATCTTTATTATTATATTGTTGTTTTCAGGCTGCCAGAAAAATATTAAGACTACGGATGTATTAAGGCCAAATTGGTCAGAGGCGACTTTAAAGGTTACAGGTATAGCTAAATTGCAAAATGACTCTGCTGCTGATAGATTGATGTCTTTGCAAAGGGCTAAGTCAGACGCCTACAAAAATCTAAGACTGGAACTTTTAAATATAATGATTACAGATACAAAGACAGTGGGTGAGTATGTAAAGGATAAGGAAGTTATAATTGGCCAAATAGAGGACTTTGTAAAAAGAGGAAAGGTTACAGCAGTCAGGCACATCCCTGCTAATAATAGCATTGAAGTTGATATTGAGCTTTATTTGGGGAAGGGATTTGAATCAATCATCTTAAAATAAGGAGCCTTAAGATGCTGGATTCTAATTTGTTATGGAAGAAAATAATTAGAAAGACCCCGCCTCTTCTTACATTAAATTATTCCTCAGCATCCTTTGAGGTGATAAAGATGATTGTTGAGGATAAATCAACTGACCCGATGATATTGGATGGAATCATCAGGGCATATTATAACAACAGCAATGTTGTAGAAGCTGCTCTAAAAAATTCAAATCTCCTTCCTCATACTATAAAGTTTTTACTTGCAAATTCCAATAAAGAAATCCACCAGCTTGTTATCTCCATCAAAGAAAAGGGGTTGACTCCTTACGTATCCCAAAAGGAGCTAACTGCCTTAGAAAGAGAAGATGAGACAGAGTCATTTGATGAAACAAGCGTGAAATATCTGAATATCTTTCAGCAGATTCAGAAGATGAGCGTCTCAGAAAAGATACAATTGGCCCTAAAGGGCAATAAAGAGGCAAGAAATATATTAATTAAAGATGCGAATAAAAAGGTTGCCTTAACCGTGCTTGAGAGCCCTAAGATGACAGAGCAGGAGATAGAGATGATTGCGCAATCAAAAAATGTATCTGAAGATGTTCTTCGTGAGATTGCATCAAAAAGGGACTGGCTGAAAAATTATTCTGTAGTAAAATCCCTTGTAAATAATTCCAAGACCCCTGTTGGGATATCACTATCACATCTTAATCATCTCAAAGAAAAGGATTTAAACGACCTTGCCAAAAACAAGAATATCTCTGAAACCATCAGAACATCTGCAAACAGACTCGCTATTTTGAGAAAAAAAACAGCAGGCAGCAAATAAAATATCCCATTATATTGTGGCTATAAAAAAACTATATTCAATATATTGTAGATTAGCTAACTTACCGTAAGAAAAAGAAAAAAATAAATAATTAGCCTTGACAAAGAAAATAATTTAAGTATACTTACTATATAAATTAATTTTTTAGTAAGAAGCCGAATTAAATGTACTATAGTAAAAAGCTTAATTATAAAATATAAAATTAAGAGAGTAAACTATGCCAAGTAAAAAGAAGTATAAGACAAATGAGATTTGTGATATTTTTGATATTTCAAGGGCAACCCTCTTCAGATGGGAGGAAGAAAAGCTAATTTCAAATGTTGGAAGAGATTGGCGCAACTGGCGGGTTTACAGTGAAAAGAACATAAAAGAGATAGAAGGTATTATAAAAAAAAAATCGGGTAAATAAATCCAATTGGACATTTAATATCTAATTGGATAAAACTTAAACAATTATGGTGAGATAGATGTTTTTTGGAAAACCAAAGGATATAATAGGGCTTGATATAGGCTCAAGTTCTGTAAAGCTTGTAAAGCTGAAAGAGAGCGGCAAGAGTTTTCAGTTAGAAAGGTTTGGTATACAACCTCTCGCAACAGAGTTGATAGTTGACGGGACAATCATGGATGCCGGCATGGTTGTTGATGCAATAAAGGCCCTTATTGCAGAGCAAAAAATAAAAACCAAAACCGCAGCAATCTCATTATCAGGAAATGCTGTTATTGTTAAAAAGATTACACTGCCGGCGATGAGTGAGGATGAACTTGCAGAATCAATAAAGTGGGAGGCTGAGCAGTATATACCATTTGATATTAACGATGTTAATGTTGATTTTCAGATATTGGGTTCAGCCCAAGG
>MHEL01000179.1:0-2919 GCA_001803815.1 Nitrospirae bacterium RBG_19FT_COMBO_42_15
ATGAGCGGCATTCAATATATGCCGAATACTACAATTAAAACAGTAAAGGCAGATAAAAAAGAATTGGAAACTGCTGATGGAAAGGCTATTTCCTATGATATGTTAGTCGGCGTTCCAGCCCACGGCGCCCCTGCTGTAATAAAGAATTCATCTGTTGCTGCTGAGACAGGCTGGATACCGGTGAATGCAAAGAATCTCCAGACAAAGGTAGAGAATGTCTATGCCATTGGCGATGTTACATCCATTACCCTTCCTGTTGGAAAGCCGCTGCCAAAGGCAGGCGTGTTCGCACATTTAGAGGCAGAGGTTGTTGCTCACAATATTGCGGCTAAGATAAAGGGCGGGATTGCTGATAGAGAATTTAATGGAGACGGCTACTGCTTTGTGGAGCTTGGCGATGGAAGGGCAGGGTTTGCAAAAGGGAATTTCTATACAGAGCCAGCGCCTGCTGTATCATTATACAGACCGGGTAGGTTATGGCACATCGGCAAGGTGCTGTTTGAAAAGTGGTGGATGTGGAAGTGGTTTTAAATCTTCCTTGCCTCAAGCCAGCCCCAGTCAAAGTAGCCCATCATGCACTCAGCGCATTTCTTCCACATTACGCTGCGGACATTTAATATCTCATTGCCAATATAGTCAACACTAAAAAAGCCGTTATCAACAGCAATGCCGCCGCTCTTTACCTTTTTGCCTTTATAAACAGAATATACGCCAAGAAGGCCGCCTGCTATCTTTACATCAAACTTTTCCTTTGCCCTCTTTGCCTCATCAGACGCTTCTGCGCAGATAATCTTTACATCCTTTTCCTGCAAGGCAAAATAGAGCCTCTTGACAATACTCTTTGGCAGATTTACCATCCTTACCTTCTTTGACTTTTTAACTGCCTCTTCTATTGCATCAAGACCGTCCTCCGGGTCATAAAGCGTCATTATATTTAAAACATCCATCTCCTCAAGATACATTATGTTCCTGTGCATATCCATTATGCACTTTGCGCATTTGCTAAAGTCAATAGAGCCTATATTTACAATGCCTGACTCATCCCACCAGACATGGAAAATGGAGCTTTTAAGGAAAATCTCTCCCTTTTCAACCACCTTTCCCATATATGTCCCTTTCATCTCAACAGATGTAAAGCAGACCTGTCCGAGCTCTGCAATCTCTTCGGGAATTGCATCTGTCTTGTTGTGATGTATCTTTACCTTTTTGTCTTTATAAACAGAATATACGCCAAGAAGGCCGCCTGCTATCTTTACATCAAACTTTTCCTTTGCCCTCTTTGCCTCATCAGACGCCTCTGCGCAGATAATCTTTACATCCTTTTCCTGCAAGGCAAAATAGAGCCTCTTGACAATACTCTTTGGCAGATTTACCATCCTTACCTTCTTTGACTTTTTAACTGCCTCTTCTATTGCATCAAGACCGTCCTCCGGGTCATAAAGCGTCATTATATTTAAAACATCCATCTCCTCAAGATACATTATGTTCCTGTGCATATCCATTATGCACTTTGCGCATTTGCTAAAGTCAATAGAGCCTATATTTACAATGCCTGACTCATCCCACCAGACATGGAAAATGGAGCTTTTAAGGAAAATCTCTCCCTTTTCAACCACCTTTCCCATATATGTCCCTTTCATCTCAACAGATGTAAAGCAGACCTGTCCGAGCTCTGCAATCTCTTCGGGAATTGCATCTGTCTTGTTGTGATGTATCTTTACCTTTTTGTCTTTTAGGAATGGTTTTAATTGAATTATCAAATCATAGGGAAGGTTTATCAGCTCAACCACATTAGATGCGGCAATTCCCTCTTTTATTGCCCTTATTCCATTTTCTATCTCAAAGATCTCATCAACCTTTGCCTCAACTAACGCCATTTTAAAAGTCTAACTCCTTACAAAACGATATTACAATAATTATAACCTAAAAAAGAAGAATGACAAAGGCCTTTTTCTAAAACTCTTCTTGGCTGACTGCTATCTGCCATTTTTCATAGCAGTCCTTTGGAAGCTCCTGAAGAAACTCGGATGGTTTTAATATCACATTTCCCACATTATACCTTGTTGTCAAAATTGGATAGGTGATATACAAGTCTGTCTTTGCCCTTGTTGCTGCAACATAAAAGAGCCTGCGCTCCTCCTCCATTGCGTTATCATTGCCATAGCTTCGGGATATAGGGAAATTTCCCTCTGCTGCCCATATAATAAACACCACCTTCCATTCAAGCCCCTTCGCCCTATGAACAGTGGTTAATGTTACAGCCTGCTTCTCGCCAACATCGCCGACAAGTATCTCCTCTGCCTTGATCCCATCCTGAAGCGCTATCTCGCTTAAAAATTTATTCAGGGAATCATACTGAACAGCAAAATTTGACAGCTCCTCAAGGTCTCCTGCACGGTCATAATAATTTGTAAATGCTGCCTGAAGGTATTTTGTATAGCTCTCCTCCATAATTATCCTTATCATCTCTGCAGGGTTTTCCTGAACAGATGGGATGGAGAGCCTCTCCATCCTCCTGTAAAACTCAGGCCATGCCTCTTTAGCGCCCCTCGGCAGGAGGTGATATATCTTGTCTGAAATAAGCCCGGAGAGCGGGTTTGCAGCTTTTGATATCTCATCCCATATATTTGACGCAGTCTTTGAACCTATTCCAATATTTAATTTTAATATCCTCTTGCATGATAATTCATCAAAGGGATTATGGACAAATTTTAGATGCGCTATTACATCCTTAATATGCGCCTGCTCAAAAAACCTAAGGCCAGAGCGTATCTCAAAGGGTATGTTTCTTTTTGTAAGTTCCATCTGAAGCTCAACAGAATGATAATGCGCCCTGTAGAGCACAGCGATTTCATTTAATGAATATCCCTCATCAACAAGCTCAACTATTCTCTGGCTTACAAACTCTGCCTGCTGGTG
>MHEL01000179.1:2950-3644 GCA_001803815.1 Nitrospirae bacterium RBG_19FT_COMBO_42_15
GGGCCGTTTGATTTTATACTGTGCAGCTCCTTTGGAAACTGATGGATGTTATTCTTTATGCTCTCGTTTGAGAGATGCAGTATCTGAGGCGTGCTTCTGTAATTTGTCTCAAGCTTGAATACCCGTACATCAGAATACCGCTCCTTAAACCCAAGGATATTCCTAAACTCAGCTCCTCTAAAGGAGTATATGCTCTGCGCATCATCGCCAACTACCATAAGATTCTTGTAATGGCTTGCCATTTCATCAATAATATCAGATTGCAGCTTATTTGTGTCCTGAAACTCATCAACAAGGATATGCTGAAACTGCGTCGTAAGCCGTTCCTTTATCTTTGGCTGCTCTTTTAAAAGCCTGTGCCAGTTCAACAAAAGGTCGTCAAAGTCCATGAGATTAGCCTTCTGCTTTTTTTCCTTATAAATCTTGAGTACCTTCTCAATCTCATGGGTGAGCTCCTCAAGATAAGGATACTGCTCAGAGATTGTATCTGCGATTTCCTTTTCACAGTTTACTGAAAGGCTGCCAATATCTTCCAATATGCCGGCCTTTGGAAATCTAACAGCCCTTGTGTCAATACCTGCTTCTGTAACACAGTCAGCGATCAGGTCTTTGCAATCCTCCTCATCAAGGATTGTAAAATTCGGTTCATAGCCAAACGCCTTTGCATATTTGCGGAGGATGAGATTGCCAACAT
>MHEL01000179.1:3666-5061 GCA_001803815.1 Nitrospirae bacterium RBG_19FT_COMBO_42_15
CCCCTTTATTTCTCCTGACAGGAGCATCTCCACCCTTTGCAGCATCTCCCTTGATGCGCGGTTTGTAAAGGTGACAATGAGAATTTGTGAAGGGTTAACGCCTCTTTCAATAAGATAAGAAACTCTGTAGGTCAGTGTCCTTGTCTTTCCGCTCCCAGCGCCGGCAAGCACAAGCAGGGGTCCGTTGCCTGCTGTAACAGCAGCATACTGCTGTTCGTTTAACTCTTTCTTGTAATCAATGGAGGTTTTTAGGGGATGGTTTTCTGTTTTTAGGATGTATTGTTTCATATTCAATTGACAAAATATACGATTTTATATTTAGATGTCAAGGAGAGATTTATGTAGTGTCCTGTCCCTAACACTTTTCCACATTTTTTTAGTGTCATTCCCGCTGCGTTTTTGAGCGGGAATCCACAAATAAAAAAGGCTGGATTCCTGCCAGAGGCATGCAGGAATGACAAAAAGTGTAAAGCTATTTATGAGACACCACAGTAGATTGTGTATATGGGTTTATAAAAAATTTATGTAAAAGAATCTCCTTTTGGTGGTATAATAAGCCAAGTAAATACTTTCAAGTAAATGCTTTATAATATATGAGGAGGAAATGAATGAAAGGTAGGCATATCATTCTTTTGGGGCTTTTGCTTGTATCGGGATATTCAATTCTTCCATCAGAAGTTATTACGATTAATAAAGCCAATGGAGCAGAAACAGCAAATATGGCAAACATTATATCTGCGGAGGTTAGAGGCAGTTCCGGCTCTTACACATTTTCTGTTGGAATCTCAAGTCCTGACACAGGATGCAGCCAATATGCGGACTGGTGGGAGGTCGTCAGCGAGGATGGCAGGCTCATATACCGCCGAATCCTTGCCCACAGCCATGAAGATGAGCAGCCATTTGTCCGCTCCGGCGGACCTGTTAAAATAGCTTCTGAAACTATTGTATGGGTTAGGGCGCACATGCACCCAGGAGGCTATGGCGGCGATGCCTTTAAAGGCTCGGTCAAAAACGGATTCAAGAAAACATCGCTCAGCCCAAAGTTTGCTGCTGATTTAGCTAAAACGTCTCCACTTCCAGATGGATGCGACTTCTGACTATTGACATCTACAATATCCCTGCTAAAATTATATATAGGACGCCATGAAGATACTTTTCAGACCGATAACAGCGCTTTTTAACAATCTTAAATATGGCCAGAAATTTGCCTTAATCGGCCTGATTATCCTTTTGCCCTTTGCAATAATCTTATACCAGCGCCTATCTGAGCTCAATGAAGGAATAGAGTTTGTCAAGAAAGAGAGGATGGGGGTTACTTATAATATGCTTCTTATGGATATTATGCCGGACATCCAGAAGCACAGAGGCACAGCAGCCGCGCTCTTAAGCGGCGAC
>MHEL01000179.1:5235-6012 GCA_001803815.1 Nitrospirae bacterium RBG_19FT_COMBO_42_15
GAAAATTTTAAGTCGCATACCTTATTGATTGAAGATATGCTGTCTCTGATATCCCATATAGGCGAGGCATCAAATCTGAGGTTTGATTCTGAGCTTGACAGCTTCTATCTGATAGAGGCAGTTGTATATAAACTGCCTTCTTTAAGCGAGTATTTAGGACAGGCAAGGGCAATAGGCTCAGGTATTGCGGCAAGAAAGAGGATTAATAGCGATGAAAGGATGAGGCTTATTATGCTGCATGGCCTGATAAAATTGGCTGCTGATGCAAACAACAGAAACTTTGATTCTGTGTTTCGTGAAAATTTAGAGCTTAAATCCATTCTTGAAAAAGATGTCAAGGAGAGCGCCAATGCCATAAACAAATTCTTAGAGATGCTTAATCTAAAATTTATTAAGGCAGAGCATATTAATATTAATGCCCATAATTATTTTCAGCTTGCCACAAATACTATTGACACAGTCTTTAAAACCTACAATTCTGCGGCTCCGGAGCTTGACAGGCTTTTACAGACACGGATAGCGAAACTTTCTAAAAAAAGGAACCTTTCTTGGATAATCGCAAGCAGCGCATTTTCAATAATTACATATTTGTTTATAGCATTTGTCATATCAGTAGTGTCATCGTTAAAAGAGCTCACTGGAGCTGCCCTGAAGCTCGCATCAGGGGATTTAGATGTAAACATTTCAGCTAAGTCAAAAGACGAGCTCGGCATACTGACTAATGCCTTTAACAGTATGGCTGTAAAACTGAAAGAGAGTTTTGCAAAACAGAAACAA
>MHEL01000179.1:6053-6656 GCA_001803815.1 Nitrospirae bacterium RBG_19FT_COMBO_42_15
ACTCCATGAGGCTGTTGCTGCAATAGCTTCTCATCTAAAAATAGAACCGCTCCTTGAGCAGTTGGCTTCGCTCTCTGCATTGCTGGTAAAGGCTGAGCTTTCCGCATTGGTAATCCTTCATCCAGAGACAGGGGCAATCCAGCATTTCAAGGCAAATATTTCTCCTGACGACTTTCCTGTAAAAACAATGCCAAAGGGCATGGGGCTGCTCGGCGCTGTGCTTCGGGGCGGTTCGGCGATTCGCATTGATGATGCATCTTCTGATCCCCGTTTTGAGGGGCTGCCTTCAGGCCACCCATTTATCAAAGGCTTCCTTGCCGTGCCTATGATATTAAAGGATAAGGTAATCGGCGGCATCTATGCAGCAAATAAGAGCGGCGACGGGCATTTTACAGAAGAGGATGAGGGACTCCTCCTTATGCTCGCATTCCAATCTGCAACAGCAGTTGAAAATGCAAGGCTCTATGTAAAGACAGTAGAGCTTGCAACCACAGACGGCCTTACAAGCATTTTAAACAGAAGGGCATTCATGGAAAGGCTCACAGAGGAGGCTTCCCGCTCCAGCCGCTATGAGCATTATTTTTCCATCATTTTAATAGATAT
>MHEL01000180.1 GCA_001803815.1 Nitrospirae bacterium RBG_19FT_COMBO_42_15
GTGGGGTAAAAGTGTATAGCTCAGATAAATTGCTGATACAACCACCAGAATGAAAAATATTCCAATAATTTTGGAATTACCATTTGAATCTGTTATAATGTATCTGTTCTTAAGCATAACAAGCGGAATTATAAAACTTTTTTTATTTAAATGGAAGCAAAATCTTTTCCCTTGACAAAAGAGGGTATGCTTAAGTATAATTCCAAAGCCTAACTCTAAGATATATCAGGAAAATTTAAATAAATTAAGGGATTAGAGGATGCTGATTAAGTTAAAAGATATACCTGAGGAGGGGCTTCATTTAAGATATAAGGAGAATCCTGAGCAGCTCTCCGTATCCGGGTATGCTAATAAGGATATAGAGATAGAAGCGCATATTATTAAAAATGCAGATGCTATATTTATAAACGGCAGTATAGAAGCAGAATTGACAATGGAATGCGGCCGCTGCCTGAAGGTATTTACAGTTACAATTAACCCCAATTTTTCTGTTAATTATATGCCTGCTTTAGAAGGCTCTGATGAAGAGGAGCTTGAACTGAATAAGGCGGATATGGAGATAGGGTTTTACAAAGGCGAAACCTTTGAGCTTGATGATTTGATTAAAGAGCAGATTGTTCTGTCCGTGCCAATGCAGCCTTTGTGCAGTTTGTCGTGTAAAGGAATCTGCCCGGTTTGCGGCCAGAATCTTAATATAAAAGGGTGCAATTGCGAACAGGAGAATATAAAACCACAGTTTGCAGCTTTAAAGAATTTATTAAAGAAATAGTCAGGAGGAGGCTTTAGAATGGGAAATCCAAAACATAAAATATCAAAAGCAAGGAGAGACAAGAGGCGGACGCATAAATATTTAAGCGCTCCGACATTAGTTGCCTGTCCAAAGTGCAGCGAGCCAAAGCTGCCCCATCGCGCCTGTATCAATTGCGGGACCTATAAAGATAAAGAGGTAATTCTGATTAAAGAGGCCCGGCAGGCTTAAGATAAAATCATCAAAATTATAGGGGAGATATGAAGATTGCTTTAGATGCGATGGGCGGAGACCGCGCCCCTGCAGCTATAGTTGAGGGGGCAGTCCTTGCAGCAAAGGAATATGATGTTGCATTAATCCTTGTTGGAGATAGGGATGCAGTCTCTTCAGAGCTTGCAAAGCATAATACCGAAGGCTGTTCTATTTCCATTACTCATGCCTCACAGGTTGTTGACATGCATGACACGCCTTCTATGGTTATCAGAAAGAAAAGGGACTCTTCTATCTGGGTTGCGACAAAGCTTGTGAAGGATAATGAGGCTGCTGCTGTTATAAGCGCAGGGAATACCGGCGCTGCGATGGCAGCGGCATTTTTTGTATTAGGCCCTATCAAAGGCGTAGAGAGGCCTGCAATAGCAACACTCCTTCCGACAATATCAGGAACAACCATTATGATAGATGTTGGCGCTAATGTGGATTGCAAGGCTGAGCATCTTTTTCAGTTTGCAATAATGGGTGATATCTATGCCAAGTATATATATAAAAAAACAAGTCCAAGGATAGGGCTTTTAAGCATTGGCGAGGAGGCAACAAAAGGCAATGAGGTTACAAAAGAGGCATTCGGCTATTTAAAAGAGGCAGATATCAATTTTATCGGCAATGTTGAAGGAAGGGATGTTTATCAGGGCAACGCAGATGTTATAGTCTGCGACGGCTTTATCGGTAATGTAGCATTGAAAATCAGCGAGGGCCTTGCAGATGCCATTGGCAAGATGCTTAAAAAGGAGATTGCAAATACAAGATTCGGCAGACTTGGGTATATGTTTTTAAAGCCTGCCTTTACAAATTTCAGGAAGAGGGTCGACTATTCTGAATACGGCGGCGCGCCTCTTCTTGGTGTTAATGGCATATCTATAATATCCCATGGCAGGTCATCTCCAAAGGCTATAAAGAATGCAATTAAAGTAGCAAAGGAATTCCATGAAAGCAAGGTCATAGAGCATATCCAGAGCGATATTTTAAAGAGCATGAATATATATAAAAAGAAGTCCAATACAAAGAGGGGCTCTGCATAAAGATGCAAAGGTCGCGGATAATCGGGACAGGCGCCTATGCCCCTTTAAAGGTCCTTTCAAACTTTGACCTTGAAAAGATGGTCAATACCTCTGATGAATGGATAATGGAGCGGACAGGGATAAGGGAGAGGAGGGTTGCAGCAGAGGATGAGGCAACATCTGATCTTTCTATCAAGGCAGCTAATAATGCCATTGAAATGGCAGGCATAAAGCCAGAGGCCATTGACCTTATAATTGTCGGGACAGTCACGCCTGACATGTTCTTTCCATCAACAGCGAGCATTGTACAAAATAAGATTGGCGCAAAGAATGCAGTGGCATTTGATATATCTGCTGCATGCTCAGGCTTTATCTATGCCTTGTCCATTGCAGACCAATTTATAAAGAGCGGCACATATAAAACAGCGCTTGTTATTGGCGCAGAGGTCCTCTCAAGGATGGTTGACTGGAGCGACAGAAATACATGCGTCCTTTTTGGCGACGGGGCAGGCGCGGTTATTTTACAGGCGGATAACGGAGAGCGCGGCATCCTTTCTACGCACCTCCATACAGACGGCTCTATGTGGGATTTTTTATATACACCCGGAGGAGGCTCAAGGCATCCGATTTCTCATCAGGTGATTGATGATAAGCTTATCTATATGAGGATGAAGGGCAATGAGACATTTAAGGTTGCTGTAAAATCGCTGGAGTCGGTTGTAATGGAAGCCCTTGATTATAACAAGCTGAAGCCTTCTGATATAAGCTGGATAATTCCTCATCAGGCAAATCTCAGAATAATCCAATCTATTGTAAAAAGGCTTGAGATGCCGATGGAGAAGGTTGTTTTGAATATTGAAAGATACGGGAATACCTCTGCTGCATCTGTGCCAATGGCATTGGATGAGGCAGTGAGGGACGGCAGGGTGAAAAAGAACGATATTATTATTTTTGAGGCATTTGGGGCTGGATTGACATGGGCATCGGCACTGGTGCGATGGTAGTCCAGATTTAGCGATATGGGCTAAATCTGGTATGATGACGAGGATAATTTGACAACGAAGATAAGGAGAATCATAAATGATTAAATCCAGAATATGTGAGCTTCTGAATATCAAATATCCGCTTTTGCAAGGCGGGATGGCATGGGTTTCTACTGCAGAGCTTGCTGCTGCAGTATCAAATGCAGGCGGCCTTGGGATAATAGGCTCTGCTTTAATGAGCCCGGAGATATTGAGAAACGAGATTAAGAAGGCAAAGGAGCTGACTACGAGGCCCTTTGGCGTAAATCTTATGCTCCTGTCACCGCAGATCAAAGAGCTTGTTGAGGTAGTAATTAATAATGACGTACCTGTTGTAACAACCGGCGCAGGGAACCCAGGCATATACATGGAGGCATTTCATAAAAAAGGCATAAAGGTAATCCCTGTTGTCCCCTCTGTAGCGCTCGCAAAGAGGCTGGAGCGTGGAGGCGCTGATGCAGTAATTGCTGAAGGGACTGAATCAGGCGGTCATGTCGGCGAGTTAACGACAATGGTATTGGTTCCTCAGGTAGTTGATGCAGTTAAGGTTCCTGTAATTGCTGCAGGAGGCATTGGAGACGGCAGGGGTGTTGCTGCTGTCTTTGCGCTTGGCGCAGAGGGTGTCCAGATTGGCACAAGATTTATCGTTGCCAATGAATGCACTGTTCATAATAATTATAAAGAGGTAGTGTTAAAGGCAGGAGACAGGGATACAGTTGTTACAGGCAGAAAGACAGGCCATCCTGTGAGGATAATTGAAAATAAACTTGCAAAGGAGTTTATGCGGCTTGAGGCAGAATGTGCGGGTGTAGAAGAGCTTGAAAAGCTTGGCGCAGGAAAACTCCGCGCTGCAGCAGTTGAAGGCGATATGGTCTTTGGTTCTATAATGTGCGGTCAGATAGCAGGACTTGTAAAAAAGAGGCAGAGTTCAAAAGAGATTGTTGAAGAGATAATGTCAGAGGCAGAGGCGATTTTAAAGAGATTGCAGCACAGGGTTGTATAGATTTATAGAAATGTTGTAAAATATGCCCCCTCTTGTCATTCCTGCGAAAGCAGGAATCCAGAGTTTTTGAGATAATTTATTGTTCTCGCGCATTAGATAGGGGACTGGATTCCAGCCTACGCGGGAATGACGATAAGGAAGGTATCAATTAAAGTGAGAAAAATTGCATTTATCTTCCCTGGCCAGGGTTCACAGTATCCCGGGATGGGAAAGGAACTCTTTGAAAATTATGATGAGGCAAAAAAGATATTTGATGAGGCTGACAAGAGGCTCGGCTATTCTATGTCACAGCTCTGCTTCAATGGTCAAAAAGAGTCGCTTGATTTAACAGAGAATACACAGCCTGCGATATTAACAGTAAGCATTGCAGCCCTCGAGGTTCTCAAAAGACATGGTATATTGCCTTCTGTTGTTGCAGGGCACAGCCTTGGTGAGTATTCAGCAGTGGTTGCAGCAGGCGGTATTTCCTTCTCAGATGCGGTTTTATTGGTTAAAAACAGGGGGAAATTTATGCAGGAGGCATATCCCGAAGGCTCTGGAATGATGGCTGCAATAATTGGACTTGACAAAGAGGCACTAAATAGTGTATGCAAAGAGGCAGCAAAAGAGGGTATTGTATCTCCTGCAAATATAAATTCGCCGATTCAGATTGTTATCGCAGGAGAGAAAAAGGCTGTTCAAAAGGCGATGGAACTCGCAAAGCAGAAGGGCGCAAAAAAGATAGTTCCGCTTTCAGTAAGCGTGCCGTCGCATTGTGAATTGATGGAGCCTGTTGGCAAAAGACTGGATGCTGAATTAAATAAGATTGATATTAAAGATCTTAGCATTCCGCTTATTAATAATGCAGATGCAAAGGCAATTACTGATTCAGCAGAGCTTAAAGATTCACTTGTAAGACAGCTTTCATATCCTTTATTATGGGTGGATTCTGTGATGCGCATGATAGAGATG
>MHEL01000181.1:0-1986 GCA_001803815.1 Nitrospirae bacterium RBG_19FT_COMBO_42_15
CTTTAAGATGATATCCCGTTCCATCCCCCTGCCCCTTTTATGTCAGATTCTAAAAATCTCCCTATATTCCCCTTTACTAAAGGGGGATTGTATCTTCACCTTATCTTTATTGCAAGCGAAAATTGCGGGAACCTTCACCCTCCCCTTAGTCCCCTCCCTGCCTGCGGCAGGCAGGCCATCAAGGGAGGGGATATGTTAAGGTATCTCCCATAAGGGGAGTAACATGTTACACCATTAATACTATAAGCAATCTCTGTGCCAAAAGATACTATCTAAAAAATCTTGGTAATTATCAATATGTTATAGGAAGGGTGATTATTATAGAAGGGAATATCTTTTCCTATTTTAAGAAAAATTTTTTCATTCTTGGGTGTTAAATTTCTCATGCAATAGCTGCCTAAGGCTCAGGGATTTCTCTTTGAAACAACACATATCAGGTTCCCCTTATGCAGCCTGATGTTAACCTCATCGCCTTCTTGAACCTCTTTGACGTCCTTTATTATCTGCATCTCTGGAAGTTTCATAGCAATGCTGTAGCCCCTGCTTAAGATTGCCAATGGGCTTAGGGCATTTAATTTTCCTGCCTCTGCTCCAATCCTTTTCTTCAATCCATCCAGATATCGGTTGATGCTCCCTGTCAGTCTGATGCTTAAATCATCTATCCTCTGGATATACTCGTTTATCCTTGTGGCAGGGTCTTTCATTGCCCTTATCTCCTCACGAAGGGCAGACCGCTTTGCATCAAATAGTGTCTTAATTCCATTTTTAAGCCTTGAGAAAAGATGGCTCAAACTCTCCATGAGGTCTATCTTGTTCTTTACAACAAGCTCTGCAGCAGCAGATGGCGTTGGCGCACGAAGGTCAGCGACAAAATCAGCAATGGTAAAGTCTATCTCGTGTCCTACTGCAGAGATTACCGGTATCTTTGAATTGTATATTGCCCTTGCAACAACCTCCTCATTAAATGCCCAGAGGTCTTCAAGAGAGCCGCCGCCGCGGCCAACTATCAGGACATCAATATCCTCAAACTCATTCATCTCCGCTATTGCCTTTGATATTTCAGCGCCAGCGCCCTCGCCCTGAACAGGGACAGGATTTATTATTATATGCACATTGGCAAATCTGCGGTTGATGATATTCAGCATGTCTCTTATTGCAGCGCCTGTTGGTGATGTTATAATGCCGATTTTTCTCGGAAGCAGAGGAATCGGCCTTTTTCTCTTTGCATCAAAAAGCCCTTCTTTTAAAAGTTTCTCCTTTAACTGTTCAAAGGCAAGCTGTAATGCGCCTATTCCCTGCGGCTCTGCTGTGTCTATTACAATCTGATATTCTCCTCGAAGGTCGTAAACAGTTATCCTTCCGTGGCAGATGATGTGTATGCCGTCCTTTAATTCAAATTTAATATTCCTTGCAGAGGATTTAAATATAATAGCCCTAATCTGGCTTGCCTTGTCTTTTAATGTAAGATAAACATGGCCTGAGGTTGGTATGCGGAGGTTTGAGATTTCCCCTTCCATCCATATATCATAAAATGATTCTTCAAGGCTGGTTTTGATGAGGTCTGTGAGCTGGCTTACTGTTAAGAGATGCCTTTCTGGGATGTCTAATAGCATCTGCATCTAAATACCCTTTTTGTCTTTTATTGAAATCCTCTCAATTGTCTTTGCCCTGCCTGATGAAGAATCAATATCAAGAAAAACAGCCGAGAGTACAGCCGGGCCTTTGGCCATATCAAATTTCTTTGGCATCTGTAACAGGAATTTCTCAATTGCTGTCTCCTTTTTTATCCCGATTACGGAATTTGACGGGCCTGTCATGCCTACATCAGTAATATATGCTGTGCCTGATGGGAGTATATCTTCATCTGCTGTCTGGATATGCGTATGAGTGCCGATAACAGCAGCCACCTCGCCGTCAAGATACCATCCCATTGCAACCTTTTCAGATGTTGCCTCTGCATGAAAATCTATTATAATTGTCTTTGTT
>MHEL01000181.1:2062-6096 GCA_001803815.1 Nitrospirae bacterium RBG_19FT_COMBO_42_15
AGAGATTCAATACGCCAACCTTATCTTGCCCGCTGCCAACAACCACCCATCCAAAACCCGGCACGCCTTCAGGATAATTTGCAGGCCTCAGCAGCCTCTGCTCCCTGCTGAGATAATCCATTATCTCCTTCTTGTCCCATATATGATTGCCTGAGGTAAGGACATGAATGCCCTTCTCCAGCATCTCCTCTGCTATCTTGGGCGTGATGCCAAAACCTCCGGCAGCGTTTTCGCAATTTGCAATAATCAGATCAGCCCTGTACTCATCAGAAAGGCTGGCAAGCTGTTCAAAGAGAAATCTCCTGCCAGCCTCTCCGACTATATCGCCGATAAAAAGAAGCCTCACAATTTATCCTTTCTACTTTGCAAACTCCACATATCTGCTCTCACGAATCACCGTAACCTTAATCTGGCCGGGATATGTAAGCTCCTGCTCCACCTTTTTTGCAACATCGCGGGAAATCTGTGCAGACTCCACATCAGATACAACATCCTGCCTTACAATTATCCTTATCTCCCTGCCAGCCTGAACTGCATAGGCCTTTTCAACCCCTTTAAATGATGCGGCTATGCCTTCTAATTTCTCAAGCCTCTTTACATAAGACTGGAGGGTCTCTTTTCTTACGCCAGGCCTTGCGGCAGAAAGGGCGTCAGAGGCAGCAACTAATACTGCCTCAGGAGATGTTGCCTGGACCTCCTCGTGATGGGCCGCAATGGCATTAACTATCTTAGGGCTTTCGCCATACTTTCTTGCGAGCTCAGCGCCTAATGAGGCATGGGTTCCTTCCTCCTGATGATCAACTGCCTTGCCAATATCATGGAGCAGCGCCGCCCTCTTTGCAAGTTTAACATCAAGGCCAAGCTCTGACGCCATAACGCCGCATATAAATGCCACCTCTCTTGCATGCTGCAGATTGTTCTGGCCGTAGCTTGTCCTGAAACGGAGCCTGCCGAGAAGCTTCATTATCTCAGGATGGACCTCATGTATGCCGACATCAAATAGCGCCTTCTCTGCCTCTTCCTTCATTGTGGTTTCCAGTTCCTTCTTTACCTTTTCTACAAGCTCCTCTATTCTTCCCGGATGTATCCTTCCATCAGCAATAAGCCTCTCCAATGTAATCCTTGCTACCTCGCGGCGGACAGGGTCAAAGGATGAAAGTATAACAGCCTCAGGCGTATCATCAATAATCAGGTCAACGCCTGTGGCGCTCTCAATCGCCCTTATATTACGGCCTTCCCTGCCGATTATCCTTCCCTTCATTTCGTCATTGGGAAGATTCACAAGAGATACCGTTGCCTCTGCAACATAGTCGCTGGAATATCTCTGCACTGCGAGGCTTATAATATTCTTTGCCTTCTTTTCTGCTGTGTCCTTTGCCTCATCCTCTATTCTCTTGACCAGCTTGGTAATCTCAAATTTCGCCTCATTCTCCATCTGAAGCATAAGCTGCTTCTTTGCCTCTTCTGCGCTCATTCCGGCAATTCTCTCCAACTGCTGCTTAATATCCCTCAATGCCTTATTGTATTCATCCTCTTTTTGGACAACTAATTTTTCTCTTGAAGTAACATCACGATCTTTTCTGCTAACCTCATTCTCTTTCTTTTCAATCAGATCAGCCTTTTTCTCAATATTATCCTCTCTCTGTAAAAGCCTTCTCTCAAGATTGTTGATCTCATTCCTCTTTTCCCTTGCCTCCTTATCAAATTCCATCCTTGCCTGATAGAGCTTATCCTTTGCCTCAATAGCTACCTCTTTCCGCTTTACCTCTGCCTCTTTTTCTGCCTCCTGAACTATCCTCTTTGCCTGTTCAGCAGAGCCTTTTAATTCTTTTTCAGACAGCATCTTTTGTAATATAAAACCTGCTGCAAAACCAATCCCAATGCCTGCAGCTAACAATATTATGATGGCTATAGTATTAATTTTAAACACCTCCTTGTACTCGGAGGGAAGCTTTTAGTTTCCCTTCCGACGGTCGATTCCCCTGAACTTAATTCAGGGCTGATTTTGTCTGTCTACTTAATTTTAAATTCTCAATTCAAATTTAACAGCCTGATGAAAAACTCGGTTTGCCGTCATTGCGAACGAAGTGAAGCAATCTCGTTTCTATGCTAATCTAAAGAATTATTGATTGCTTCGTCGCAAAAATCGCTTCTCGCAATGACATAAAAAAGCTTTTTCAACAGCCTGCTAAATAGTTAATTATATTTTTTTGGGTAAGTGATTAGAAATGCTGTCCTACGCTGCTCTGTAGCTGCGGAGCAGCGGAAGATAGATGTTTATTGATAAGGCTTATTGACTTAGACCAGTTCAGGCGCTTGAATATACACTTTTTGTTTAACTGCCCTGTATATTTTTATGCCTTTATTGCTCTTTTGATGCTCATTAAATGAAATAATAATTTTATGGCAATAGATAATCTTTAGCATCTTATCTATTAAACTGAATATTATCCTGAAATTCAAATCTATTATTTCACTCATGGTTATTTCATTAAAAATCTGGTCTTCTTTAAAAAGATTATTCACAAATTTCGCCGTCAATAAGCCGCTTATCGTATAAACATCAGGTAATCACTTACCTCTTTATTAACTCTTTTAGCCCCCGCTGTTGCCGTGTAGACAGAATTTTTTAACCTAGTAAACCAGGTGGGCGCCTTGATAGAAACTTCAGGCTTCCCTGTCATAGCAGGGCTTGCACACCATTCCTAGGGCAAAGCTCCCTTTATCTTCTTGTTGGCTAAAAAATTCTATCGTATCACCAACAACGCAGGGGCAACTGCAATCTCTGCCCTATCTTATATTGATATTTTATCACACAAGAAATTGTGAAGCAAGAAAAAAATCAGCAGCCAAGCTTTAGCAGGTTGTTGAAAAACTCTATTTATGCTTCGACAGGCTCAGCATGAACGGGAAAATATACAATGAAATCAATGAGCCAACCGTTCACCCTGAGGTTCTCGAAGGGTGAACAGTGAGTTTTTCAACAACCTGATAAATCAAACTATTCTATAAATCTCATATCCTCAAACTGCTCTTCAATTGTATCAATAATATTCTCAGTCTTCTTATAGATAGCCATATCCCTTTCCTTATGTTCCTTTTTAAGCCTGTTCAAATCATGGGCAATATTTACTGCTGCCAATATTGCTGCCCTTGCAGTATCCATTGCAGAGCCGTTTCCAGCAACCTCCCGCATCTTTAAATCCACATAATCTGCAAGCTCTCTGATATATTCATCGCTTGCATCGCCTTTTATGCTGTATTCACGGCCGTAGATATTAACCCTTGTTCCCTTTTTAATCATATTACTCACCTGTTAAGTCAATGGATTCAAGTTCTGAAAGTATATTCTCCACCTTTGAACGAACCAAAACCCTTTCCTCCTTTAATTTATTAAAGTCATCCTCAATCTGTTTTAGCGGCGTCATCTGTTTCTGAAGCGATGACAACTCATCCATTTTCTTTGTAAGGTCTTCCTCAAGAACATCTATCCTTTTTTCAAGCTTTCCCTTCTCATCTTTTAGCTTTTTAACAAACTGTATGAGCTTTAATATCCTGTCTTCTAATTGTCCTATTTTTTCTGTTATCACTGTCCTCTCCTTTCGCATAAAAGTATACTTTTTGAAAGGCAATTGTCAAGAACTTTAATCCACCAAACTCAATTTAAACCGCCATTAGCTGCAACAGCCTTCCCCCATCTGATTGCGCTATTGTTATAGATGCGGTGGTATTCCGCATAGCTCCTTAACACCCTCTTTGCATAAGCCCTTGTTTCATTATACGGGATAGCCTCTATAAACTCGTCGGTTTCCATATTGCTGTTCCCGTTAACCCATTTTGTAACCGCCTCTGGACCTGCATTGTAGCTTGCAATCATCAGGACTGTATTTCCATTAAACCTCTTTTTAAGGTAAGAAAGATACCATGCGCCGAAATTAATATTAATCTCTGCATCAAAAAGGTTTTCATCATCATTATATGCATATTTCAATTGTTTTGACACCCAGCGCGCTGTAAACGGCATAAGCTGCATA